>NZ_JBHUWW010000017.1:0-88416 GCF_042669755.1 Kitasatospora sp. NPDC057223
GTTCAGCGCGGACCGGGCCGGCTCCGGCACGCCGAACGCACGCTCGGCCGTCGTCGTCACCCATACCGGGAGCTGCTCCACCGCCAGCGGAGGCGAGGCGGGGTAGTCCGGGGTCACCGACCCCTTCGGGAAGAACGCCACCCCGCACCGTCGGCACAGCCAGGCCGCCAGCCAAACCCGGTGGCGCCGCTCCCAGAGCGCGTGCAGCGCCTTGGCACCCTCCTCGGCCGCCCGGACCCGCCGCCGCTTCGTCGCCAGCTGCACGACCAAGCCGATCAGCGCCAGGGGCGCGGAGAAGACCAGCGGGCCCATGACGAAGCCCAAGCGGTAGGCAGGATCGGCGTCCTTCACGTCCGGGAGGCTGTGGGCCACGTTGATCAGCCCGAAGACGGTGATCACGCACGCCAGCACGTAGAGCGCGGTGGCCGGCGTACTGCGCCCGACCGCCGGCGGCGCCGGCGCCGGTGGCGGCAGGAGCGGGCCGTGCTCCGGCGCCCCGAGCGGGTGGCCGGTATCGGTCAAGGCGTGCGGCACGCTCACCGTCCGGTCGGACTCGGTGCATCGGGGGCATTCAGCGTTCATCGGCCGGTACTGCTCCCGGTTCTGAGACTGCACTCGAAGGTTGTGCGTGGACGGTGTGACAGCGCATTGGAGCACAGGTGTCCGACCGGCCGTCAGCTGATTTCGGCACGCGGACCCGGCCGGGGCGCCGGCCCCCACCCTGCTCCGCCCTCCGCGGCAGAACGAGCTGGTCCGAGGCGGCCGGACCGCGCTCGTGGTGCAGTCCCTGGCGGCCAAGCGCAGTGCCTGCTCCGTCTGAGGCCTCCGGCCTGCGTCCCGGTCATCGTCTTCCCAGGGGTGCCCATCACTGCCTGTGCGGGGTGGAAGGCTTGGTGTCCGCGCCGGCCCGAGGCAAGCAGGCCTTACGCGCACAGCACCCCGCGACGAGGGCCGCAACAGCCTCGCAGCTGACGGTGCGGCAGACACCCCCCCAGGGGCCGGCACAGCAGGACGCCTGAGGACCGCCACCACGAACCGGCCCACCGGTAGCAGCCATCGAGGGCACACCCCCGGCCCCCTCGACGAGGCCCGACGGTGCGGCGGCGGTCAGGCGCCGGTCCGGGCGAGGAGGACCGCCGGGCGGGACGAGGGAGCACCGCGCCGTCCCCGGCCAGGAACCCGGGCCAGACGGCGACGGGTGACGGCGAGGGCGATCACCGGTGTCGCAAGTGCCTCGCGCAGGTGCTCCCGCCGCTGAACGTCCGCCGGCTTCTCCTGACCGCCCTTCGGCGCCGACGGCCTGGAAACCGGTGGCGGCAACCCTCCAGAGTCTGGTTACCCGGCGTCAGATCCGGAGCTGCCGCTGCTCCTCGATCAGCCTCGCGGCCCCTGGCTGCGTGTCCAGGCCCGCACGATAGCGGCAGCATTCGTGGCCGGCGGTGCCGTCCTGCCCCGTCCCGGCCTCCAATCTGCGGGGGGGGGAGGCCGGGACGGGCTGCCTGACCTGGTAGTTTGCGCCACCATGCGCACTGTTAAATGGCCTGTGAAGGCCGTCGTTTTTTTCGGGTCCTTCGCCCTGCTCCGCTTCGCGATCGCCAACATGGGCGGTTCCGGGCCCGCCGAGGGCCCCGGGGCGTTCGTCTCCCCGCCGGCTTCGGCTGTCGGCGCCGCCCTGTCGGCGTCACTGGCTGCCGAGGCCGGTGCGGGGTGGGCGTCCGTCCAGGCAGGGGTGGTCGCCCGGCTGGACATCGAGCGACGCGGCGGGCAGCCGTCCGCGGAGGCATGCGCCAAGGAGTGGAGCGCACTGTCCCAGGGCAAGCGGGACGCACTCGACGAGGCAGCCTTCGGCACCGGCTGCGACCTCACCCCCACTCCCCTGCCCTGACCGGGCCACACACCAGCGCCGGGGTGCCGGGCGGGGGCACTGCCCACGGGCGAAGACCGGCGGCTCGACCGCATACCAGCTGGGCTGCTCAGCCTGGCGGCCCCGCCGAGGCAGTCGGACCCGCGCATGACGGGCGGTGGCTCCACAAGGGTCCGGCCGGTCACCGCGCGCCCCCGGCCGGACCGTGAGCGCTACATCATGTCACTCGGGGTGAGCCCTGGTAGCAGCCAGCTCTGGAACGGGGCCAGTACGGCGAGCACCAGGAACGCCACTCCGGCGACCCGGGCCAGCAGCGGTCCGCGCAGCCACAGCTTCTCCAGGAAGATCACCACCGCGATCGCCGCCATCGCCGCCACGTTCATCACTCCGAGCGGCACCAGCACCACCATCAGCGCCCAGCAGCAGCCCAGGCAGTACCCGCCGTGGTGCAGCCCGACCCGCAGGTCACGCAGTGGCGGCCGGTAGCCCGCGTAGTGCATCAGCTGCGCCATCGGGCTGCGGCAGTGCCGCAGGCACACGTACTTCAGCGGCCCCAGCTGGTACAGCCCGGCCAGGGCGAACGCCGCTGCGCCGATCCACTTCCCGGCGTCCGGATCGCGCTCGACCAGGTGGCCGGTGAGCGCCAGGCCGCCGTACGCGAGCAGTCCGAAGGCGGCCCACACCAGCAGGTAGCCGCCGAGGAACTCCGTCGTGCGTACCGCCCGCTCGGCGCCGCCCGACTGCCGGCCGATGGAGCGGGCCCAGGTCACCGCCACCGGAGCCACCGAGGGCAGCATCATCGCGGCCATCATCGCCAGCCACAGCACCAGGAACAGCGGCAGCGCCATCCCCATCGTGCCGGGCTCGATCCCCATGCCCCGGGCCTGCCCGACCGTGAAAAGCCAGGCCAGGGCCGCGATCACCATGATCAGGCCCCAGGCGAGGGCCAGATCCCTGGCAGGCATCAGCACCCCGGTGCGCAGCGGCTGCTTCTCCACGGTGACGGTACGCATGCTGCTCTCCTGCCTGGTCCTTCCAGGACAGCACACGTGCGGCGACGGCAAAACCCGGCGGCGGTGCCCGGTGGTGCACGCCTGCCTCTTGCACGATCCTCGCCTCGGCCGAGCCTCGGCCACGGGCGGCGGGCCGCACAGGGGTGCCGCGTGCCGCCGAATTGGCGCACCATGGAGATGAGGCCGCTCCGCCGACGTGGCCTGCGGGCCTTCGTGCGGACAGCCCCGTCACTCCTGGAACCATGCGACTGGAACCATGCGACAGCGGGGGGTGAGGAGGTCGGAGAGATGACCGAGGCAACCACCAGCCCGGCCTGGCACCTGGTCGGCGACTGGTTCGACACCTGCAAGTGCGCCATACCCTGCCCCTGCACCTTCGCCCAGCCCCCGACCGAGGGCGACTGCGAGGGCGTGCTCGTCTGGCACATCCGCGAGGGGCGGTACGGGGACGTCCCGCTCGACGGGTTGAACTTCGTGATGCTCGGGTCCTTCACGGGCAACATCTGGGCGGGTGCCGCCACGGACTCGCGTGCCGCCTTCTTCATCGACGAGCGCGCCGACGAGCGGCAGCGCACCGCCCTCGGCACGATCTTCAGCGGCCAGGTGGGCGGGTGGCCGAAGCAGTTCGGTGAGCTCACCACCACCGAGGTGCTCGGCATGGATGCCGCCCCCATCACCGTTGAGATCGGTGACGACCTCGGGGCTTGGAGCGTCGAGATCCCCGGCCGGGTCACCGCCCGCGCCGAAGCCCTCACCGGCCCCACTGCCCCCGCGGGAGGACGTGTGCAGCTCCACAACGCCCCCGGCGCCGAGGTAGGACCGGGCCAGATCGCCACCTGGGGCCGCGCCACCACCGATCACGCCGACGCCTTCGGCTTCAGCTGGAACCGCAGCGGCAAATCCAGCAAGCACTTCCCGTTCGACTGGAGCGGGCCGGACTGACGCCGGCGGTGACGGGCATCGGCGACAACGCGCACCTGGACGGCGGCAGGAGCGCATGCCCGGCATCGCCGCCGCCCCCACGGCCTCACAGTCCTCCCGTAACCCGGCCCGGGCGCACTGACGTCACCGGTCGAGTGACCTTCGGTCGGACCTCTCGTTGGGCTGCCTGTGACCCTTGCCTGCCTCTGCCCCGCACCGGACCATGACCGACTGCCCTGCCCCGACGGGCCCGACGCGATCGACGTGCCCGAAGTGCCCGCCCGGGCCGGCAACGGTCAGGACGGCCTGGAACGCGTGATCGCACTGCCTGCCGCCGCCACGATGGGAACGACGCAGCACCTCGACGGGGCGCAGTGGATCTCCCGGCTGGGCGAGGGCAGGGTGTTCATGATGGGCGACAACCCGGCGCTACCGCCGATGCCGGCCAGGCCGACGCTGGCGGACTTCTTCAGGTTACGGCTGGCGCAGGATCCTTTCACCGCCCTGCATCTGATCCACAGTGCCCGCCGGGCCCGCGAGCTCGGCCTCGGCGACGAGGTGGTGGTGGCCTGCCTGCTGCACGACATCGCGGTCGGCGGCCTGCTGCGCAGTCACCATGGTCACTGGGGTGCCCAACTGGTGGCCCCGTACGTCAGCGAGAGCGTGGCGTGGGCGATCCGGCAGCACGAGATCCTGCGGTTCTTCCCGGACCAGTCGGTGGGCTACGACTACCCGCAGGCGTACGGGACGTTCTTCGGGCCCGACTACCGGCCGCCGGAGCACATCCATCGCGCGTACCGCGAGGCGCGCGCCCACCGCTGGTACATGACCGCCCGGCTGATCACCATCAACGACGTCTACACGTTCGCCTTCGATCCGGACGAGGCGATCGACATCAGCGAGTTCGAGGACGAACTCGGCCGCTGCTTCCGCCAGCCCCGCGAGGGGCTCGGCTTCGACGGCTCACCGGTCGCGCACATGTGGCGGACCATGATCTGGCCCAACAACTTCCTGTAGCGAGCCGCTCCGGCGTCGGCATCCGGCGCCGGCAACCGAGCCGGGCCGTGCGGCCGGTTCGCACCGCCTCCTGAAGGGACGGCCGGGGCCGCGGCTCGGGCGTCAGCGTGTCGCGGTGGCGCGGGATGCCGGCTGGTCGGTGTCGCCGTGCCAGGTGGGCCAGCCGAGCAGGCGGGGGCGTTCGGTGACCCAGGCCCGGGTGTCGCTGCCGATCTCGGCGTCGATGAGCTGTTCCAGCCGCGTGCTGCAGCGGGCGACGAGGTCGTCGTTGGCGGGGTCGGCGGCCAGGTTCCGCGTTTCGGCGGGGTCGACCACGCGGTCGTAGAGGACGACGTCGTTGTCGGAACGGAGTTCGGCGAGAGTGGCGGGCCGGTTCGGTCGGAGGGGCGCGAAGTAGCGTCCGAAGGTGTAGCGGTGGTCGGTGTATGCGCGCAGGAAGCCGCGCTTGGACCAGTCGGGGCGCAGCTCGCCGGCGGCGATGCGCTTGGGGGCGTCGGGGTCGGCGAACTCGAACCAGAACGCGGCGTCCAGCATCATGATCGACTCGATCGCGTGCAGGACGCCGTCGCGTACCGACCCGCCGTGCAGCGCGGGCGCCAGGGAACGGCCCTTGAGGAGGGGGTGGCGGGTCGTGACCTCGGCCTGGTCGAGTCCCGCGAAGGCCAGCAGGGTGGGCGCGAGGTCGACGGCGGAGGCGAGGGCGTCCGTGTGCGTGCCGCCGGGGATGTCGGGGTGGGCGATGACGAGCGGGACGTGGAGGTTCTCGTCGTAGACGAGGCTGCCCTTCTGGCGCAGGCCGTGGGAACCGGCCATCTCCCCGTGGTCGGCGGTGAGGACCACGACGGTGTTGTCGGCCTGTCCGGAGGCCTCCAGCGCGTCCAGGACGTGTTCGATGCTGCGGTCGACGTCGCGCAGGGCGTTGAGGTAGAAGTTCAGGCCGTCGTACCAGTGCTGGTCGGAGGCGACGGGACCGAAGACGGTGTCGAGCATCCGCTTGTACTCGGTGATCGCGGGAGCGGCACCGGACAGGTCGTCGTGCAGGCTGGCGGGCAGGTCGAAGTCCCACCTGCGCCGGTAGAGCGGGATGTCGGCGGCGGGCTTCATCCGCACGGCGTGGGCGAGCAGGGGCGGGAGCTGGACCTGGGGCCGGCTGCCGTAGTCGAAGCTCATGATGTCGTGCGGGTTGACGAAGTTGACCGCCATGAACCAGGGCTGGTCGTCGGCGACCACCGGCGCCCGGTCGCGCAGCCAGCGCACGGCCTGGCCGGCGATGACCGGGTCGAGCTTGAGACCGGCCCAGGCGCCGCCGTCGATGTCGCCCCAGTCGTTGAACTCGCTGAACCCGTACGGCTCCAGGGCGTCGGTGGTGGGGGCCGGGTTCTGCGGGGAGACGTAGGCGTTGGAAAGGTGCCACTTGCCCTGGTAGGTGCAGTAGTAGCCGGCGGTGCGCAGCATCGTGCCCAGGGTGCCCAGGGTCGGGTCGAGCGGGCGGATGTAGGGCATGTTGTCGTTGTCGTAGATCTCGGTCAACGGCAGGTGCTGCCCGGTGTAGATGACCGAGCGCGCGGAGCTGCACTGAGCGGAGGCCGTGTAGTAGCGGTCGAAGGTGGTGCCGCGGGCGGCGATCCGCTCCCGGGCCGGCAGCGAGTACCCCTGCGGACGGGGAAGGACGGCGCGTTCCTCATCGGTGACGATCAGCAGGATGTTGGGACGACGCGTCATGGCTACCTGTCCTCAGCTTGGTCCGCTCGCGCGAGTGGGCGACCTGCCTCGATATGCGCCTTTCGACTCTAGGTGCGGGGTCGATGCGGTGCTGTTCCGGACGCGGCCGACGGGGACCGTCCGGGTGAGGGTGAGAGTGAGGGTGAGCAGCCGTCGGTCTGCGCCTGTCGCCGCCGCAACCTGGCTAGCCGAGGAGGGTCAGGTGCCGTTGGACGGCAGCGGTGACCCTGGGCCCGTCGTCCGTGGCGAGCAGGTCGAGCAGGGACCCGCGCAGGACGGCCAGCGTCAGGGTGCGGCGGGTGGCGCCGTCCGCGCTGTCGCGTTCCGGCTGCGGCTGGCAGTGGGCCAGGAGGTCGAGCCAGTCGTGCACGGTGGTGCGGGCGAACCCGGCCCAGGGGCCCTCGGGTTCGACGAGGGAGCGGGCGTAGGCCTCGGCCCACAGGCGGAGCAGGGGGCGGTGTTCGTCGGCGGCCAGCCAGGTCCACACCTGGCCGGCTGCCGCAGCCAGGCCGGCGGGGTGCTCGCTCTGCCGGAACCGCGCCAGGAGTGCCAGCTCGTCGGTGCGGGCCCGCTCCAGCAGTGCCCGCAGGAGTCCGTCCTTGTTGCCGAAGAGGAACATCAGCACCCGGGTGCTGGAGCCGACGGCGTCGGCCAGCGGGCGCAGCGACAGGTCGGTCAGGCCGTGGGCGAGCGCGTACCGGTAGGCGGCTTCGAGCAGCTCGGTCTGCCGTGCGGACGGGTTTGCGGTCTTCGGGGACATGGACCTAGCCTAAAGCTACCGACACACTCGTGTCAGTAGCTCATGGTCATCGAACGTCGCGGAGAGTGTGTACATGTCGAGCGGAGCCAGTCTGCGCCAGGTCGAGATCCGCCGTGCCGACCGTCCTGGCGACCTGGGCTGGGTGGTGATGGCCCACGGCGAGCTGTACGACCGGCAGTTCGGCTGGAACACCGACTTCGAGGCCCTGGTAGCCAAGATCGTCGCCAACTTCGCGACCGATCGGGACCCGGCCGGGGAGGCCGCCTGGATCGCCGAGGTCGACGGCGAACGCGCCGGCTGCGTGCTGCTGGTCGCCGGAGACCGGCCGGAGGACGCCAAGCTGCGCGTCCTCCTCGTCACTCCGGCCGCCCGGGGCCTCGGGCTCGGCACCCGTCTCGTCGAGGAGGCCCTCGGATTCGCCCGCGTGGCCGGCTACCGGCGCGTGACCCTGTGGACCAACGACAACCTGGTCTCCGCCCGCAGGATCTACGAGCACTTCGGTTTCGTCCTCACCGAGGAGGAGCCCCATCACAGTTTCGGCCACGACCTCGTCGGCCAGACCTGGGCCCTCGGCCTCGACGGCGGCCCGACGGAGGAATGAACGCGGCGCTCCGCGCCCGACGACGTCCCTCCGCGCCGGACGACGTGCCTCCGCACCGGACGCGCCCGCCGGGTCTGCTCATCCGAGGGCGGCCGCTGCTCTCCGCGCCCGAAACCTAGCCGGGGCCGGCATGGTGCCGGCGCACCGGCGGCGACGCCAGACGGGCAACCGCCCGGCGAGCGGCCTCCCGGTGGTCCGGCCGGGGCGCCGGCACGCGAGGGCCGGCCAGGTCGCGGTGGGTGAGCGAACTGGCTCCGACTGTGGTCCAGTCGCCGCGGTGCAGCACGGCGACGTGCCCCTCCACGTGGGCCTTGCTGTCCTTGTAGTCGTCGGGCGGTGCCATCAGCACACGGAGTTCGTGGTGGTTCAGCCACTCCAGTCCGATGACATGGCGGCCGAGGTGGTGCGCGATGAGTGACAGGACAGTGCCGGTGTCCAGGTCGACGAGCAGGAGCTCCCCCTCGAAGTGGTAGCCGCCGTCGTACTCCCCGGATCCGACGGCGAGCAGCGGGAGCGTCGGATGGAAGGCCATCGCGTTCACGGGGTGTCGCGAACTCAGGAGCCGGCGGCGGCGGGGGCGGTCGGTGATGTGGAAGACACCGACCGTCCGGGCCTCGCCGTCCTCGTGCGCGCCGGCCACTGCGGCCAGGCCCCGCTGCTTGGCGGCGACGAACAGGACGGGGTCGCCGATCCCGTCGAAGGGATCGTCGGAACCGTCACGGCCGACGGGAATCGGGATCATGCAGAGGATCCTCGCAAGGGACCCGGACAGGGTTGTCAGTGGGTGCTCGGTCCGTGGACCGGGTTCAGACCCAGCCGAGAAGGTCCTTGAACAGGCGCCAGGCCTTCTGGCCGGGCGAGGCGGCGGCACGCCAGCGCTTCTCGGCGTCGATGCCGGCGCGGGATACGGCGAGCTGGCCGGGGGTGGTGGTGCGTACGGCGTCGAGCCGACGGTTGGCCACCGACCAGCCCACCCGGACCAGGCCTGTGCCCAGCTGGGCAGCGGCGTCCTCCTGGGTCGTCCACGCGCTTTCGGCCGGCAGAGCACGGTAGGCGAAGGGTATCTGCGGGAGGCGGTCGGCCCAGCTCTTCAACGAGAAACAGCCTTTCGAGGCGGCGCGAACGGGGAGACGGCGGTGCTTCGGCCCGGTGACGTGCTGAGGTCAGCCGACGGAGTGCTACGGGATCAGGCTGTCCGGTCCAGCAGGGGAACCCCCGGTGGCGCATCCCCCTTGCGAGCTACCGAAGCTGTCCCTGTGCGGGTGATCCGTGGGCGCCGGCGAATTCATAGCGTGGTCGTCAGGTCGGCGCGGGTCCGACCACGACACGGGAGAGCACCATGGATACGACGTCCGCCACACCGCACGACACCGACACCGTCCTGGACGAGGAGCGCGGCGGAGACGAGGACCGCGGTGGCCGGGGCGGCCGGTTCGGGCGGTTCGCGCGCCATCCGCTCGGCTGGATGCTGACGGGGATGGTGGCCGTCGGCCTGGTTTCGGGCCTGACGGCGACCGGGCCCGGTCCGGTGCCGGTGCTGGGTGCGGCCGCGGCGGTGGCCGTGTACCGGTTGGTCATGCACCGTGCGGCCCGGCGCTCCACGCCGGAGACCGGCCGGCCCGGGGCCGGGCGGGCGGCGCTTCTCGGCGGCGGAACAGGCCTGGCCTTCGTCCTCGTCTCCACCCTCCTGATCACGGCGTTCGGGAGCTACTCGTTCTCCTGGGCGGGCGGCGACGTGCTGCCGATCGTCCGGACCGCGGTCATGGTGCAGATCGGCGCCGCGGTCACCGAGGAACTGCTCTTCCGCGCCCTTGCCCTGCAGGCCCTGGAACAGCTGTGGGGCAGCCGGGCCGCCCTCGTGATCACCTCGCTGTTCTTCGGTGTCGCCCACCTGGGCGCCCCGGGTGCGAACCCGTGGAGCGGGGTGGCGATCGCCCTGGAGGCGGGGGTCCTGCTCGGGGCCGCGTTCCTGTGGCGGCGTAACATCTGGTTCGTCGCCGGTCTGCACTTCACCTGGAACACCGCGGAACAACTGCTCGGCATCCCGGTCTCCGGACACGCCCCCGAGGGCCTGTTCACCGTCCAGACCCACGGTTCCGCCCTCCTGACCGGCGGCAGCTTCGGCCTGGAGGCGTCGGTGGTGCCCGTCCTCATGGCCTTGGCGCTCGCCGTGCCGATGCTCGTCCTCGCCCACCGCAACGGTGGGATGAAGGGCCGCCGACGCGCGGGCCGCTGAGACAGACCCACTGGACAAGACAGAAGTGAGGGAACAGAAGTGATGTCCCGTCCGGCACCCTGGAGCCTGCCGTTGCTCCGGGCGCCGCTCGGCCGGTGGCGGGAGCGCGATGTCCTCCTCAAGGACGGCGTCGTCGCCCTGGTACTGACCCTGGCGGCCTTCGTACCGACCCTGTCCGGCCTCGGTGCGCAGATCGGCGATCTGCCCGAGCGGCCGGCGAGCGCGCTGAGTGCCGTTCTGGTCCTGGCCCACACCCTGCCGCTGACGGTTCGCCGCAGGTGGCCGGCGGCCTGCCTGGCCGTCGTCGCGGGCGCGTTCGCCGTGTACCAGGCGATGGGCCTCGCGCCGACGTTCGTGAGTGTGGGGCTGTACGTGGCCCTGTACTCCGCCGGGGCCCATCAGGTCCGCTACCGCCGCGGCCTGGCCACCGCGGCGGGAGCGGGTTACGCCGTGCTGGCCGTCGCCCTGGACCGCCTGGGTTCGCCGCAGTCCGTACCGGACTACCTCGCGTTCTTCCTGGTCCTGGCGGCGGTCTGGCTGCTGGGGAGCGCGGTGCGCAGGCGGCGGACGGAGGAGGCCGAGCGGCGGCGGCTGGTCGCCGAGGCGGCCACCGCCGCCGAGCGGGCGCGGATCGCCCGCGAACTGCACGACGTGGTCACCCACCACGTGACCGCCATGGTGATCCAGGCCGACGCGGCGCAGTTCCTGCTCACGTCCGTGCCCGAACGCGCCGCAGCGGGGCTGACGGCCGTCAGCGACACCGGACGCCAGGCACTGACCGAACTGCGCCACCTGCTGGGCGTCCTGGAGGCCACCGGCGAGTCGGCGGCCGCAGACCCGGCGCGCGCGGACCGGTCACCCACCCTGGGACGGGTGGGTGACCTGGTCGAGCGGGCCCGCAGGTCGGGCCAGCCGGTCGAGTTCAGCGAGCAGGGCGAGCGACGGCCGCAGAGCGTGGACGTGGAGCTGGCCGCGTACCGGGTGGTGCAGGAGGCGCTCACCAACGCCCTGAAGTACGCGGCCGGGGAGCCGACCCGGGTCCTGCTCCGGTACGGTGCCGACGCCATCGGGATCGAGGTGGCCACCGACGGACCCGTCGCCGTTCCGGCCGCGCGGAGACCGGGCCCCGCGGGTGGACGAGGACTGGCCGGGCTGCGTGTACGGGTGCGGATGCTCGATGGTGAACTGGAGGCCGGTCCCCGGCCCGAGGGCGGGTTCGAGGTCCGCGCCACGATTCCGTCCGATTCCCCTTCAGGAGCCACCCCGTGAGTGACGCACCGCCACCGATCCGCGTACTCGTCTGCGACGACCAGGTGCTGATACGGACCGGCTACGCCTCCATCTTCGCCGCGCAGCCCGACATGGAGGTTGTCGGGGAGGCCGAGAACGGCCACGAGGCGGTGCAGGCCGCGCGGCGGCTGCGCCCCGACGTGGTCGTGATGGACATTCGGATGCCCCTGCTCGACGGCATCCAGGCGACGCGGCAACTGGCGGGCCCCGAGGCCGAGGACGCGCCGAAGATCCTGGTCGTCACCACGTTCAACGTCGACGCCTACGTCTACGACGCGCTGCGCGCCGGGGCGAGCGGCTTCCTCCTCAAGGACGCGCCCGCGGCCGAACTGGTCAACGGCATCCGGACCGTGGCCCGGGGCGAGGCCCTGCTGGCACCCGCCGTCACCCGCCACCTCATCGGCCACTTCGCCCAGCACCTGCGGCCGTCCGACACCTCCCGGACGGCCGAGCAGGACGTCCTGCGCGTGCTGACCCCCCGTGAGCTCGAAGTGCTCCGGCTGATCGCCGGGGGGCTGTCGAACGCCGAGGTCGCCGCGGCGATGTTCATCACGCTGGAGACCGTCAAGACCTATGTGTCGCGGATCCTGACGAAACTCAGCCTGCGCGACCGGGTCCAGGCGGTCGTCCTCGCCTACCGGGTGGGACTGGTGCCCGGCATGTCGTGAACCGGCTCGACCGTCTCCCCCGCCGAGGCGTCGCCCTCCGCAGTCGTCCCCGTCCGCGCCGCTCGTCCGCCGCTCGCCCCTCGGACCGGTGTCACGGGCGGTTCGGTCGTGTCAGGCTTTACGGGAGGCCCTGTTGCGGACGGGGCGCAGGCCCAGCACGGTGGTGGTGAACGCGGCCAGGGTGAAGGCCGCAGTGGTCAGGAACGCCGCGTGGGTGCCGGGGACGAACGCGCCGGGCACGGCGCCAGCGCCCGCGCCTGCGGCCTCGGCCGAGACGACGACGGCGAGTCCGATCGCGCCGCCGAGCTGCTGGGTGGTCTGGAGCAGCCCGGACGCGGATCCGGCGTGCTCCGGCGCGACACCGCCGACGATCAGGGAGGCCGCGGGCATGAAGACCAGTCCGGCGCAGATGCCGTTCAGCAGCAGGGGGGCGAACACGGCCGGAAAGTAGCTGCTGGTGCTGTCGAGGCCGGCGAGCCAGACGAAGCTGCCGGTCAGGCCGAGGGCGCCGACGAGCAGGAGCGGACGTTGCCCGAAGCGCCCGACCAGCCGGGGGGTCACGCGGGACAGGGCGAAGATGGCCAGGGTCATCGGCAGGAACGCCAGGCCGGCGAGCAGGGCGCTGAAGGCAAGGACCTGGTGGAGGTACTGCACGAGCAGGAAGAGCGTGGAGACCTGTGCGCCGAAGACCAGCGTGACGATCACCAGGCCGGCGATCCGGCGCCGGCTGCGGAGCAGGTCCGGGCGCAGCAGGGGGTGGCTGACGCGGCGTTCGGTACGGGCCAGGACGGTGGCGAGGACCGCGGCCAGGGCTAAGGCACCGACGGTCTGCGGGGACGTCCAGCCCTGGTCCGGTGCCTCGGTCAGCGCCCAGACCACCGCGACGGCCGCCCCGGTGGCGGTGACGGCCCCGACGAAGTCGAAGCGGCCGGGGTGGCGCGGGGTCTCGATGACGAACCGTCGGGCCAGCGCGAGAACCGCGATGCCGAGGGGGACGTTGACGAACAGGGTCCAGCGCCAGGAGCCGTACTCGGTGACCAGGCCGCCCAGGACCAGGCCGAGGGTGCCACCGCCGACACTGACGGCGGAGAACAGGGCCAGGGCCCGGTGCCGGGCCGCCTCGTCGCGGGCACCGGCGGTGACCAGGGCGAGCGCACCCGGTGCCGTCAGGGCCGCGCCGATGCCCTGGGCGGCCCGCGCCGCGATGAGCATCGTCGGGGAGTGGGCGAGACCGCCCAGCAGGGACGAGAGGGCGAAGAGGGCCAGGCCGGCTTCGAAGACCTTCAGCCGGCCGAACGCGTCCCCGAGGCGTCCGCCCAGGAGGAGGAGTCCGCCGAAGGCCAGCGTGTAGGCGTTGAGCACCCACGACAGTGATGCGGGGCCGAGTCCGAGGTCGGTGCTGATCCTGGGGAGGGCGACGTTCACGATGGTGCTGTCGAGCAGCAGCATCAGCTGCGCGACGAGCACCACGGCGATGCCGATCGCGGAGCGGCGGGGATCGACGGCCCGCCCGGCCGGGCCCCGGCCGGTGCGGGGTCGGGGTACGGTCGGCGGCTTGGTGCGTGGGGTACGGGAGACAGTGGGAGGCATGGCACTGGTCCTGTTCTGGTCGGAACCCGGTGGGTGTGGGCGCTCTAGGAGGGTGTTTCGCCGGTGGCGGTCAGGACGGCGCGGCCCAGGATGTGGGCGGCCATGGTGAAGCCGAGCAGGGCCGGGGTGGCGTCGGCCGGAACGCCGATGGACTCGACGTCCAGGGCGTGCACCACGGTGAAGTAGCGGTGGGGGCCGTGGCCGGCCGGCGGGGCGGCGCCGATGTAGCGGACGGCGCGGGCGTCGTTGGGCAGTTGGAAGGCGCCCTCCGGCAGGCCGGATCCGGTGTCGTCGCCGGCGCCCTCGGGCAGGTCGGTGACGGTGGCGGGGATGTCGGCGACCGCCCAGTGCCAGAACCCGGACCCGCTGGGGGCGTCGGCGTCGTAGACGGTGACGGCGTAGCTCCTGGTGCCTTCGGGGGCACCGCTCCAGGACAGCTGCGGGGAGGCGTCCTTGCCGCCGGGGACGCCGAAGATGCCGGAGTACTGCTCGGGCGGCAGGGGGGCGCCGTCGGTGACGGTCGTGCTGGTGACGGTGAAGGACGCCGCCTCGGGGAGGCGGGCGAAGGGGTTGTTGGCGCTCATGGCGTGCTTCCTCTCAAGCGGTGCTGCGGAGTGCCGGCGATGGGGTCGGCGTAGACCCGAGCCCGGGCTCGGGCTCAGGCCCAGGCCCGGTGCGCAAAATCGACAGTACCACTAAGAATCGATTATTCAGGGGTTCGTCTATGATGGGCTCATGACTGGGACGATCCACAACGCCACCTCGCCGGGGAAGCAGATGCTCTCCGAGCAGGTCTACGCACACCTGCGGGACGCGATCATGCGCGGCCAGTACGGCCCCGGCGCCGCCCTGAAGCCGCAGGACCTCGCCCGGGAGCAGGGCGTCAGCCTGGCGGTGGTGCGCGAGGCACTGGTACGGGTGGTCGGTGAGGGCCTGGCCGACCGGCTGCCCAACCGCGGCTTCGCCGTCCCCGCCTTCTCCGACCAGCGCTGGCAGGACATCACCCAGGCCCGCCGCACCGTCGAACCGGTCGTCCTGCGCCTGTCCATCGAACACGGCGACCTCGACTGGGAGAGCCGCGTACGAGCCGCCCACCACCGCCTGGCCCGCACCCCGGAGCATGTGCCGGAGGAGGGCGAGTCCTACAGCAGCGCCTGGGCCGAGGCGCACCGGGTCTTCCACCGCACCCTGCTGGAGGGCTGCGGCAACCCCGTACTGCTGGAGACCTTCGACCGGCTGTGGACCGCCAGCGAACTCGCCCGCCGGTGGGCCGCCCAACGCGCCCCCCGTCGCGACGCCCTGGTCGAGCACGCCCGACTGGAGGAAGCGACCCTGGCCCGCGACGCCGACGCCGCCGCCGAACTCCTCACCCGGCACCTGACCATGACCGGCGCCGCGCTCGCCACCACCGCACACGAATGCGGCGGGGACGGCGGCTGACGACGCCAGTGCGGGAGGGCTCGGGCACGGGGAGGACCGGGACCCTCGGTCCGTGCGACACCGCTCACGATTCGTCGGCGGGCAGGCAGGCGGGCAGGCGGGCAGGCACGCATCGACGGCCGAGTTCGTCACCCTCCCGCAGGCCGGCCGCCGGAAGGCCCCTGCTCAGGCGAGCGCCGACGGCTGCCGCGCGTCCACCTCGATCTCGATCTTCATGCGGGGGTCGGCGAGGCCGCACACCATCATCGTGGCGGCCGGCCGGACCTCGCCGAAGCACCGGCGCAGGACCGGCCAGCAGGGCTCGAAGTCCGCACGGTCGGGCAGCAGGTACCGCACTCGCACGACATCGGCGAAGGTGCACCCCGCCTCGCTCAGCGCGGCCCCGATGTTGCGCAGGCACTGCTCCGCCTGCTCCACCACGTCCTCGGCGATCGTCATGGCGGTGTAGTCGAAGCCGGTCGTTCCGGACACGTGCACCCAGCCGCCGTCGACCACGGCACGGGCATAGCCGATCTGCTCCTCGAAGGTCGAACCACTGAGGACCGCACGTCGCTCTGTCACCCGCCGAACGCTAGGTGACCAGGGAACATACGTCCAATACAGTCAGGAACATGGCCTGATATCTCTATGCGTATGGATCGCCCCGAACTCCCCCTGCCGCAGATGCACGCCTTCGTCGTGCTCGCCGAGGAACTCCACTTCGGCCGCGCGGCCGCACGCCTGGGCATCGCGCAGCCACCGCTGAGCCAGCAGATCCGCCGCCTGGAGGACAAGGTGGGCCACGCGCTGTTCAGCCGCGCCCCGGGGCACGTCACCCTCACTCCGGCCGGCCGGGAACTCCTGCCTGCGGCCCGGCGGGCCCTGACCGGCCTCGCGGACGGCCTGGCCGCCGCCCGGGCCGTCGGCAGCGGCCACGCCGGACGGCTGCGGATCGGCTTCGCCGCCTCCCTCGCCCTGACCGTCCTGCCCGGCCTCCTGCGCACCTTCCGGGAGCAGTTCCCCGGTGCGCAGCTGGACATCCACGAGATGACCACCGCGCCGCAGATCACCGCCCTGCACGACCGGAGCATCGACATCGGCCTGCTCCGCGAACCTCCCGCCGACGAGACACGGCTCGGATTCAGGACCGTACTCACCGAACCCTTCGTGGCGGTCCTGCCGTCCCGGCACCCCCTCGCAGCGCGACGAACCGTTCAGCTGGCGCAGTTGGCCCACTCGCCGTTCGTCCTGCTGCCCCGCGCGGTCGGACCCCGGCTGTACGACCAGATCACCGGGCTCTGCGAGGCGGCGGGCTTCACGCCCCGGGTGGCACAGCACGCGGTGGAATGGCAGACCGTCTGCGCCCTGGTGGAAGCGGGGCTGGGTGTCTCCGTGGCACCGGCGAGCATCCGGCGTCTGCGGCTCAAGGGCGTCGCCTTCCGCCGGACCGATCCGGACACCGCCCGCACCCGAGTTGCTGTCGCCTGGCGCGAGGACGACCCGAATCCTCTGGTCGCGCGGCTTCTGGAGACGGTCAGCCGAGCCACCCGGATCGGCCCCGACGAGACCCGCTCCCCCGGGACGACATCGACGCCATGACCTGCGGGGGATCCGGACACCTCCACCAGCGGTGCCGCAGCACGCCCGTGACCCTTGCCCCGCGCGACCGTGCGAAATGGGGAGAAACCAGATCGTCCTGCGGCGGAACCATCTGGTTCCTGTCGTACTCTGGCGGCATGAGCACACCTCCTCCCGCCCGTGCGGTCCGCGATCTCACCGGCATGCTGGAGCACGCCGCGCACGTGATGAACACCCGTCTGTCGGCCGCCCTGGCGGAGGTGGACAGTGCGCCGCGGGCGCACTGCATCCTGCTCCACGCGATGGAGGGGGAGCAGACGCAGGCGCGGCTGGCGGAGATCGCCGGCCTGGACAAGACCACGATGGTCGTGACCGTCGACGAACTGGAGCGGGAGGGCCTGGCGGAGCGGCACCCGTCCAGTACGGACCGGCGTGCCCGGATCATCAAGGTGACCCCGGCGGGCGCCGAGAAGGTGCGGCGGGGGGCGGAGATCGTCGACCGCGTGCACGCCGAGGTGCTGGACTTCCTGCCCGAGGGCGAACGACAGGCGTTCGTCGGCGCGCTGACCCGGCTGACCGAGGGCGAGCTGGCCAGGGCGGCCGAGTCGGACAAGCCCGTGCGACGGCGCCGCACCACCCAGAAGTAGTCCCAGAATAGATCGTCTATTACAAAACTATCTGCTACGGTCTCTCCTGTCGCCCTCGCACACTCCAGGAGAGACCCGTGCCGCACACGCCCCGCTCACGCCAACTGGCCCTCGCCGTCCTCTGCGCCGGCATGCTGATGATCATCCTCGACGGGTCCATCACCACCGTCGCCCTGCCGTCCATCCAGCGCGACCTCGACTTCACACCCGCCGGCCTCAGCTGGATCGTCAACGCCTACATGATCGCCTTCGGCGGCCTGCTCCTCCTCGCCGGCCGCATCGGCGACCTCATCGGCCGCAAGAAGATGTTCACCGCCGGACTGGCCGTCTTCACCGCCGCCTCCGTCGCCTGCGGCCTCGCCGTCACCCCCGCCGCACTGATAGCGGCCCGCTTCGTCCAGGGCGCCGGCGGCGCCATGGTCGCCTCCGTCAGCCTCGGCATGATCACCGCCCTCTTCCCCGAACCCGCCGAACGGGCCAAGGCCTTCGGCGCGTTCAGCTTCGTCGGCGCCGGCGGTGCCTCCCTCGGACAGGTCCTCGGCGGCACCCTCACCCAGGCCCTGAGCTGGAACTGGATCTTCTACATCAACCTCCCCATCGGCGCCGCCGCCCTCGTCCTCGCGCTGCGGATCCTGACCCGCGAGAACGGACCCGGCCTGCGTACCGGCGTCGACGTCCTCGGCGCGATCCTGGTCACCAGCGGCCTGATGCTCGGCGTCTACACCATCGTCACCGCCACCACCCACTCCTGGACCACCACCCTCACCCTCACCGCCCTCACCGCCGCACTCCTGGCCGGTTTCGTCCTGCGCCAGGCCCGCGCCGCCCAACCCCTGCTGCCGCTGCGCATGTTCACGTCCCGCACCATCGTCGGCGCCAACCTCGTCCAGGCCCTCCTGCTCGCCGGACTCTTCGCCTTCCAGATCCTCATCGCCCTCTACCTGCAGAACGTCCAGCACTACAGCGCCGCCCGCACCGGACTCGCCATGCTCCCCGCCGCCCTCACCATCGGCGTCGTCTCACTGTTCCTCTCCGCCCGCGCCATCGCCCGCCTCGGCGAACGCCTGACCCTCCTGATCGGCCTGGCCCTCCTCGCCACCGGCATCGCCCTGCTCACCCGCCTGCCCGCAGGCCACAGCAACTACGCCACCGACCTGCTGCCCACCATGCTCGCCACCGGCGGCTTCGGACTCGCCATCACCGCCCTCACCACCCTCGCCATGTCCGACGCCCGCCCCGAGGACGCGGGCCTCGCCTCCGGCCTCTTCAACACCACGCAGCAGGCCGGCGCGGCCGTCGGCGTCGCCGCTCTCACCACCCTCGCCACCTCCCGCACCACCGCCCTCACCGCGACCGGCACCGACGCCGCCACCGCCCTCACCGCCGGCTACCACCTCGCCTTCGCCACCGGCGCAGCCCTCATCCTCGCCGCCACCGTCACCGCCGCCACCGTCCTCCGCACCAAGCCCACCACCACACCCGGCACTTACACCGACGCCCCCGAACACCACGTCCACGCCGGCGTCTGACCCACCACGGACCGAAGCCTCACCCACCGACCGGCAACCACCGCAAGCCCGACCGGACACCTCCACCACGGAGCCGCCGGCCGGGCGCCGGCGCGGGCGCAGCACCGCCGGCAACCCTGGTCGACCCGAAGGACTGGCCCGCCGGGTACTCCGGACGGGGCAACTGAGGCGCACGCAACCCTCGGTGACGCACTCGACGGTGACCGCCAGGCTCAGCCTGCAGCCGGTCCTGGCAGCGTTGCGAGTTCTTCGGCGGGGTGCCCGTGGTCCGGCGACCCTGGGCCAAGGGACGCCGAGACTTCACGGAGCCGGGCCCGGAGGCTCACTGCTCGGGGATCCACAGGGGGCCGTAGGTGTCCCGGTAGTACTGGACGAGTTCGAGGACTTCTGGGTTGTCGCTGTCCGCGGTGTGCCGGGCGAGTCGTGCCAGGAGAGGCCAGGCCTCGCAGCGGGCGGCCAACCCGGCCAGGTTCGGGTAGTCGTCGTCCTCGGCCACTTCGAGCTGCTCCAGGAACAGCGGTTCGATGAGCGCCGTCCGCCGGGCACGCGGAATGCGGGAGATGACCTCCTGGGCCGGCACCGCCCAGCGCTCGGACTTGACGGCCCAACGGAACACCTCGGGCAGCAACGGTACGACGTCACCCGGGAATGCCTTGAGGAAGTCGAACGCGGCGCCCTGCTCCCCGATGTCCGCGCCGGGGGTGAGGGCCGCACGCAGAACCGCTTGCCGGTCGCCGGCCTGCTGGTAGAACTCGGCCTGCCGGCGGTGCAGCCGCCGTTTCGCCTCGACGAACGCGTCCCAGATCCTCTGATCGGTCATCGGGCTGTTCACGTCTTCTCCTGCGGCCGGGGGCTGGTCGGTCGGGCAGTCGGTGGTCGTCGACCGAGTGGGCAAGGCAGATCATGACGCCTTCGGGGTCCATACCGGTACCTGCGAAGGCGACGTGCCCTGGGGCCGAGGGTGTTCACCGGTCCGGTGAGCCGGGTGCCCCGCAGGGTCCGGCAGCGCCGGGTACGGACCGACCCGTACGGTGTCACGACTGCTTCGTCAGGATGGCCAGTTCCCGGCCGCGCGGACGCGCCGTCACCCATGACGGCCACCGTGATCCCTCCCGGCGCCGGCCCGTCCGGGCGTGCGTGCGTGCGTGCGGTCCAGGGCGTACCAGCGCCCCCTGCGGGCCCGGTCAGCTGCGCGCCCTGCGCCGTCAGGGGCAGCCCCCTTCCCGCGCCGATGCCGTACAGCTTCCCGGCGACCAGATCCGGTCCGGCGGGGCGGGGGCGGGGCCCTGACAGGTCACCGACCCACGAGAAGCCCAGTTCGCCTGCCTGAAGGTCGAGGTAACAGCGCTGGAGGAACGGCGGGCCCGCTACGCCGGTATCCGGGCTCGCAAGGCCTGGATGAACCAGTCGAGCTCCCGAGCCAGGCTTCTCGGGGCGGACCAGCCGTTGATCACCGCGAGCAACTGAAGGTACCGCTCCCGGCGAGGGTCGTTCGTGGTCTCCAGCCGGGTCAGCAGCCGGCGGCGAAGATGGACATCGTCGGGGCTTCCCACCACGTGCGCGTACTGAGCCATGACCGCCGCGACGACCAAATCGGCTTGGGGTGAGGCCGTGTCGATGCCGGCTGCCAGGGCCGGCCCGACGTGGTCACGGACCACTGCGGCAGGATCGCGGCGCAGGCCCGCGGTGCCGTCCTGGGCACGATCGGCCACAAGGTGCTCAGCCATCCGCCGCATGCCGGCACGAAAATCCGGATCCTGGGACAACTCGGCCAACTCCACCCACGCCTCGACCTGTTCGGCCTCGGGGCTGTCGGGCAGTTCGGGGGTCATCGACCGCATGATCCCCACGAATTCGGGATTGGCGTCCAGGCCGCCGAAGGCGGTGCCGAGGAACTCGCCGATCAGGTGTCGGCGTTCGCCCTCGGAGAGCTTGGCCAGCTTGTGCATGAGATCCATCTCCTCAGGGGTGGAGCCGCGCTTGGCCACCGCCGTCAGCACCGCGCGCCGCAGGCGCAGGGTGCGGATCTGCACCGCCAGCGCTTCGGCGTGCGCGGCGGCGACCTCGGGCAGCGAGATCTCCCGGTCCACGACCTTTCGGATCGTGGGAAGGTCCAGTCCCAGGTCACGCAGCGTCCGCACCAGGTCCAGACGTGCGACGGCGTTGATGCCGTAGAGGCGGTAGCCGGCCGGGCTACGGTCGGTCGGCGGCACGATCCCGCAGTCGGAGTAGAACCGAATGGCCTTGACCGTCAGCCCGGTCCGCCGGGCCAGATCACCGATCGAGTAGAGCGTGTCGCCGTCCATGCCCCCACCCTCTCGTCTCCCCCTACCGGAGACTCAAGTCCATGGGACGAAGGGGCACCGCAGGAAGGTGATGCGAGTCGTGTCGGCGCCCTCACCATGCAACACCGCGTGATCCAAAGGCCGCGAACGCGTCTCCCGGACTCCACCGGCTCAGCGACAACACGGGACCACCTGCACAGGGCCCCTGCGGACAGAGGCCCCCCGGGCACCCAACTCGCCGAAAAGGCATCCGAGTCCAGACGATCATGAAGATCCACGGCCACGACCCGCGACCAACTTCAGACCGCTGGAGAAAGCCGGCCACGACCGCTACCTGCGACCCGTCTCCTGGCCTGCGGCGGTGTCGGCGGACGGGGCCGGAGCTGGTGCAGGGCCGCCTGTCTCGACCGGAGGCTGACCATGACCTCTGCCCCGGGCCGGCGACCCTGCACAGCAACGTATGACCCCGGCCGCCGGGCTCAAACGCCTGCGGCGGCCGGGTCTGAGCCACGGATTTCCCGGACGGCTCAGGGGGTTCGCCATCCGGAACGGGGCGCTGCCCACTGGAACGTCTGACCCCGCATCAAGACGGCAAACCTGGCATACCGACACCTGTCGACCCCAGAGGAGGCCGTGCCCGTACCGTCACGGCCGAGCGGGCGCAACGGGTCACGGTCGACACCGGTGCGGTCCGCCGCTGACCGGCCGCCCCCGGGCTCCGACGGACACGGCTGCCCCAGCCCGAGCGGGGTAGCCGGCCGGCGGCGGGATCGGGCCCAGGCGTCGCCGAAGCTCCGCACCCCCACCCTGGCATCGTCGCGGTTACGCAGGCAGAGCGGCCGATCCACGACCTGTCACCGGGACGAGCTGATCTGCTCGCGCACCCACCGCGGATCCGGGTTGACATGGTCCTGGCCCGCCACCACGACGGTGGGCACGGTCTCGTTGCCGTCGTTGGCCGCTCTCACCTTCGCCGCCCCCTCCGGATCGCTCCAGATGTCGACCCAGTGCACCTGGCGGGCGCTGCGGCCCAACCGGATCCGCAGACGCAGGCAGTACTTGCAGCCCGCCCGCCAGTAGACGATCGGCCGGCCGTCGACCGCGCTCCGGCGCTCTGCCTCAAGGGCACCGATCGACCGGGGGAAGGCCAGCGGCGAGTGCAGCCCGGCGAGCAGGACGAACATCAGAAAGATGGCTCCGGCAACGCCCCAGGACTGCCTGATCGCCACCATGGCCGCGAGGAGTGAGCCGCCGGCGACCAACGATGTGGGCAGGATCCAGGCGCGCGTCATAGTGACGCAGGCTACCGTTTGTGCGGCCCTGCGCGCTCCGGTCCGGAACGGGTGGACTCGCGCGCCTGCACCCCATCACCCGGGCGACAGTGCGGGCGGGTAGAGGTACGGGGCAGGCGTACGGCCAGTGTGATCGCGCTGTCGGTAGTCGTCACGGTGCAGGTCAGCCGCTGGGCGCTCTCGGCTGCGCGGGGCGGGGAGCACGAGGATCCGCCGGCCCGGGCCGGGCGGGCGATGGTGCGGCGGCTGTCTGCGGGGCCCAGCCGTGGCGGGTGAGCCATCGCGTGCAGACGGCCGGCCAGTCGGTGTGGGCATCGCCCGGGTGGGCATCGCCGGGGTGGTCGGTCGGCGTGATGTGGAGCTCGAAGTCGATGACGCAGCGCGCGAGTTCCTGGGCGTAGCGCAGGGAGTGGGCGACCGGGGTGACGGTGGAGTCGGCGGGGTGCCAGAGGAGGGTGGGCGGGGTGCGGTCGTGGACGAGGTTCTCGGCGCTGAGGGCGCGGCGTTCGGCGCCGGACCGGTGACGGCCGAGGATGCGTTCGGCGCGTCCCGGGTCGGGGTGGTGGGTGAGGGAGATCAGCGGGCCGTGCAGGATGCAGAGGTCGGGCGGGCGGGGCCCGGCGGCGAGGAGGGCTGCGAGGTGGCCGCCGTCCCCGAAACCGAGCACGGCGACGCGCGCCGGGTCGACGGGGCCTCCGTGGTGGCCCGCCCTGATGGAGTCCAGGAGGTACTGGGCGTGGTTGAGCAGGTCTGGGTGGCGGCTCGGGGTGCCGGGCGGCTTGAGGGTGAAGGTGTGGAGTCCGTGCCGGGTGAGGGCCTCGACCGCGGGTGCGTGGTCGGTTCGTGCGGTCCCGCCGTGGACGTCACCGGGCAGGACGAGCACGGCGGGCGCAAAAGTGTCGGGGGTACCGGGGTCGTGCCGTGATCGTGTGATCGACAGGGTCGTCTGCACGGACCCCTCCTCCGTCGTGTCGGCCCGGCGCCCGTACTCCGACACCCCGGGTGGCCGGGCCCCGGGGTGTCGGGTGGTGGCGGTGGTTCAGGCGTGGCGGGTGCGGTGGGCGGCGATGGTGTCGCGCAGCCACAGGGCGCTCTGCTTGGGGGTGCGTGCCTGGGTCTCGTAGTCGACGCGGACGATGCCGAACCGCTTGTCGTAGCCGTAGGCCCATTCGAAGTTGTCGAGCAGCGACCAGGCGAAGTAGCCGCGCACGTCGGCGCCGCGTGAGCGGGCCTCGGCGACGGCCGCGAGGTGGGAGGCGAGGTACTCGGTGCGGTCGGCGTCGGCGACGAAGCCGTCGGCGTCGGGCCGGTCGTCGTAGGCGGCGCCGTTCTCGGTGACCACCAGCGGGATGCCCGGGTAGTCGCGGGCGATCCGGGTGAGGAGGTCGGCGAGGTCGTGCGGCATGACCTCCCAGTCGAGGTGGGTGGTGGGCAGGCCGCCGACGGGCAGGCCCCGGGTGACGGGCAGGCCGTCGGGGGTGGTGGTGGAGCCGTCCTCGGCGGTGCCGGAGGCCTTGAAGGAGCGGTAGTAGTTGACGCCGAGGGTGTCGATCGGGGTGGAGATGATCTCCAGGTCGCCGTCCTGCACGGGGATCTCCACGCCACGGGCGGCGAGGTCGGCCACGAGGTCCTCGGGGTAGGAGCCCCGCAGGACCGGGTCGAGGTAGAACCGGAAGCCGAGCGCGTCGGCGCGTCGGGCGGCCTCACGGTCCAGGTCGGATTCGGTCGCCGGGATCGTGTTGCCCAGGATGTGGGTGACGGCGAGGTCGAGCGGCCCCCTGGCGGCGGCGCGCAGGCGCTGCGCGGCGAGGCCGTGTGCCAGGTGCAGGTGGTGCACGGCGGCGACACCGTCGGCGAAGTTCCGCCGGCCCGGCGCGTGCACGCCCTCGACGTAGCCCAGCACCGCCGAGCACCACGGCTCGTTGAAGGTCGTCCAGTGTTCGACGCGGTCGCCGAGGCGGTCGTGCACCAGCTCGGCGTAGTCCGCGAAACGGTAGGCGGTGTCGCGGGCGGGCCAGCCGCCGGCGTCCTCCAGCTCCTGTGGGAGGTCCCAGTGGTAGAGGGTCAGCCAGGGGGTGATGCCCTGGCCGAGGAGCTCGTCGACGAGACGGTCGTAGAAGGCGAGGCCGGCCGGGTTGGCGGGGCCCCGGCCGTGCGGCTGGACGCGCGGCCAGGCGACGGAGAACCGGTAGGTGTCCAGGCCGAGCTCGCGGATCAGGGCAACGTCTGCGGGCATCCGGTGGTAGTGGTCGCAGGCCGCGTCACCGGTGTCCCCGTTGTCGATGGCGCCCGGTACCCGGCACAGGGTGTCCCAGATCGACGGCGTGCGGCCGTCCTCGGCGACGGCGCCCTCGATCTGGTACGCCGAGGTCGCCACCCCCCAGCGGAACCCGGCGGGCAGGCCGGCGATCAGGGCGTCGTGGCGCGCGAGCGCGGGACGGGCGGGTAGGTCCAGTGACATGTCGGAATCTGCTTTCGCGATCAGGGGCCGAGGGTGGGTGTTCAGACGGCGGGATGAAGGTGGCAGGCAACGCTGCGGCCCTGCCTGCCCTGCGGGACGACCAGCTCGGGCGCCACGGTGCAGGCGTCCATGGCGCTCGGGCAGCGCGGGGTGAACGGGCACCCGGCGGGCATCGCCCGCAGGTCGGGCGGCGACCCGGGGATGCCGGTGAGTTCGCGGCGCGGCCCGTGCAGGGCGGGGAAGGAGTGCAGCAGGCCGTCGCTGTAGGGGTGGAGCGCGTCCCGGTACAGGGCCTTGGCGGGGGCCTGCTCGACGATCCTGCCGCCGTACATGATGGCGATCCGGTCGGAGAACTCGACCAGCAGCGAGAGGTCGTGGGTGATGAAGACGACGGAGAAGGCCAGTTCGTCGCGGAGCTTCACCAGTTGGCGCAGGATCTGACGTTGCATCACCACGTCGAGTGCGGTGGTGGGCTCGTCCATGATGACGATCCTGGGGCGCAGGGCGAGCGCCATGGCGATCATGACGCGTTGGCGCATGCCGCCGGAGAGCTGGTGCGGGTAGCTGTCGAGCCGGTCGGCGGCGATGCCGACCAGGCGCAGGAGGTCGCGGGCGCGTCCGAGGCGCCCGGCCCGGGTGGTTCCGGGTTCGTGGGCCCTGATGACGTCGGTGATCTGGGTGGCGACGGTGTGGACGGGGTTGAGGGAGTTCATCGCGCCCTGGAACACGATGGAGGTCTGCGCCCACCGGAAGGCCCGGAGTTCGGCGGGCGTCATGGCGAGGATGTCGGCCGGCGGCCCGGTCTCGGGGTGGTACAGCACCTCGCCGCCGGTGATGACGCCCGGGGACGGCAGCAACCGGGTCAGCCCGTAGGCCAGGGTCGACTTGCCGCTGCCGCTCTCCCCCGCGAGGCCGAGGACTTCACCCGCGTCGAGGGTGAGGTCGACGTCGTGGACGGCGCGGACGGCGCCCGGGCCGTACCCGTAGTCGACGTTGAGGCCCTTGATCTCAAGGATCGGCTTGTTCATCGGTGGGTGCCTTTCATCACGGGCAGGGGCGCGACGAAGCCGCTGCCCGCGGCGGGCGCGGCGCCGGTGGTGTCCGCGGCCACCGGGGTGGTGCCCTCCGTGCCCTGCGGCGGCCGTGGTGTGGGCCCGGTGCGGACGACCGGGGTGAAACCGGGGCGTACCCGGACGCGGCCGTCGGGGGTCCTCAGGTCGCGGCCGGCTGTGCGCAGCCGGGGGTTGACGATCTCGTCGATGCCGAAGTTGACGAGGGACAGGGCGGTGCCGAGGAGGGCGATGGCGAGGCCGGCCGGGACGAACCACCACCAGGCGCCGAGGCCGAGGGCCTGCTGGGTCTGGGCCCAGTAGAGGATGACGCCCCAGTTCCAGGGGGACATGCCGGGGATGCCGATGAAGGCGAGGGAGATCTCGGTCATGACCGCGTACATCATGGTGCTGATGAAGGAGGAGGCGATGATGGCGGTGAGGTTGGGCAGGATCTCGAAGGTGACGATCCGCCAGGTGGACTCGCCGGTGGCCCTGGCGGCGGTGACGAAGTCGCGCCGGCGCAGTGAGAGGGCCTGGGCGCGCAGGATGCGGGCGCCCCAGGCCCAGGAGACGAGGCCGATGACGAGGGCGACGACCCAGTCGCCGGTCTGCGGGAGCACGGAGGCGATGATGATGATCATCGGGAGTGCGGGGATGACCAGGAAGACGTTGGACAGGGCGGAGAGGCCCTCACCCGCCGGGCCGGCCAGGTAGCCGGAGGTGACGCCGACCAGGACGGCGAGCACGGTGGCGATCGTGCCGGCGATGAGGCCGACCAGCATGATGCTGCGGGTGCCGACCAGGAGCTGGCTGAAGACGTCCTGCCCGAGGTGGGTGGTGCCCAGCCAGTGGCTGCCGGACGGGCCCTGGAGGAGGTCGGCGCTGCGGGCGTCCGGGTCGTGGGGGGCGATCCACGGTCCGATGACGGCGACGAGGACGAAGACGCCCAGCAGCGCGGCCCCGAGGCGGGTCTTGGTGTTGGACATGATCAGCCCTCCTTGCGGGTGCGCGGGTCGAGTGCCAGGTAGGCGAGGTCGGCGAGCAGGTTGGCGGCCAGCACGGCGAGGGTGATGACGAGGAACACGCCCTGCATCAGCGGGTAGTCCTTGACGCCGATCGCCTGGACGAGTTCGAGGCCGACGCCGGGGTAGGAGAAGACGACCTCGACGAGGAAGGTGCCGCCGACGACCAGGCCGAGGGCCATGCCGAAGCCCGAGACGCTGGGCAGCAGGGCGTTGCGGGCGGCGTAGGAGAGCATGACGCGGCGCCCGGAGAGGCCCTTGGCGTGGGCGACGGTGATGTAGTCCTCGGCGGTGACGGTGACCATCATGTTGCGCATGCCGAGGATCCAGCCGGCCACCGAGGAGACCAGGATCGTGGCGGCGGGCAGCAGCGAGTGCCCGGCCGCGCTGGCGATGAAGGCACCGCTCCAGCCGGGTACCAGGCCCGGCTCGTAGCCCCCGGAGGACGGCAGGAAGCTGCCCGGCCCGGTGAGGAAGGCGATCGCGACCAGCGCCAGCCAGAAGTACGGGATCGAGGCGAGGAAGGTGGTGGCGGGCAGCAGGGCGTCCGCCCAGGAGCCGCGCCGCCAGCCGGCGAACACCCCGATCAGGGTGCCCGCGAGGAACGCGAGGACGGTGGTGGCGCCGACCAGGCCGATCGTCCAGGGCAGGGTCTGCCCGATCACCTCCGAGACGGGCGTGGGGAACGACTTGAAGGAGATTCCCAGATCACCGTGGGCGAGCTGGCCCCAGTAGGCCAGGTACTGCTCCCACAGGCCCTGGTGCTCGTCCAGGCCGAAGAGCACCGTCAGGGACTGGACGGCCTGCGGGTCCAGCTGCCCCTGGAACTGGTTCATCAGGGACTGCACCGGGTCACCGGGCGTGAGGCGGGGGATGAAGAAGTTGATGGTGATGGCGGCCCAGGCGGTGAAGGCGTAGAAGCCGAGGCGCTGCAGCAGGTACTTCACGACGTGGCCTCCGGCGGGGCGGCGGCGACGGTTCCGGCGTCGTAGAGCCAGCAGGCGGCCCAGTGGCCGGGTGCGTCGGGGAGTTCGATGCGCGGCGGCAGGTCGGTGCGGCAGCGCGCCATGGCGGCGGGGCAACGGGGGCCGAAGCGGCAGCCGGGCGGCGGGGCGACGAGGCTGGGCGGCTCCCCGGTGTCCCCGTCCCCGTCCTCCTCGCCGGCCCCGGCCTCGGCGGCGGTGATGCGCTCGGGGTCGGGAGCGGCCGCGATCAGGAGCCGGGTGTAGGGGTGGGCGGGGCGCTGGGTGACGGACTCGCTGTCGCCGCCCTCGACCATCCGCCCGGCGTACATCACCACCGTCTCGTCGGCGAAGTACCGGGCGGAGGCGATGTCGTGGGTGATGTAGAGGACCGCCAGGTCGAGGCGTTCCTTCAGGTCGCGCAGCAGGTTGAGGATGCCGAGGCGGATGGACACGTCGAGCATCGAGACCGGCTCGTCGGCCAGCAGCACCTTCGGGTCGGCGGCGAGGGCGCGGGCGATGGCCACGCGCTGGCGCTGCCCGCCGGACAGCTCGTGCGGGTACTTGTCGAGGTAGGCGTCGGCGGGGGTGAGGTGCACCCGGCCGAGGAGTTCCTCCAGGGCCCGCCGGAGGCCGTCCTTGCCACGGCCGGCGCGGTGGTGGATGCGCAGCGCGCGGGTGAGGTGGTGGCGGATGGTGTGGACGGGGTTGAGGGAGCCGAACGGGTCCTGGAAGATCATCTGGACGTCGCGGACGTAGCTGCGGAACGGCCGTCCGCCGCGGACGGTGGTGCTGACGCCGTCCAGGCGGATGTCGCCGGCGGTGCGCGGGTGCAGCTGCGCCAGGAGGCGGGCGACCGTGGACTTGCCGGAGCCGGACTCGCCGACCAGGGCGGTGACGGTGCCGCGGCGCAGGGTCAGGTCGACGTCGTCGACGGCGTGGACGGCCTGCGCGGTGCGGGAGAGGATCGCTCGGCCCCGGCGCGGGACGGGGAAGTGTTTGGTGAGGCCTTCGGCCTCCAGCACCACCCCGGCGGGAGGTGCTGTGCTGCTCTGGTTCGACGCCATGGACCGTGCTTTCCGTTCGGGGAGGGGATGTCGGCCTCGCCCCGGCAGGCGGTGGCGGGAAGGCTGCGCGACTGCCGGGACGAGGATGGGCCGGCCGGGTGGCTCAGTGGCCGGCGGGCTTGAGGTGCAGCACGACGTCGAGGGCGGTCGTCTGGGTGGGCTGGACCGGGGCGTAGGGGTTGCTCGCGTCGGGCCAGCCGGTCCAGTGCCTGGTGGAGTACTCGGCGCCGAGGTTGCCGGCCGAGGTGGGGATCATCGGGGTCTGTTCGGCGAAGATCTTCTGCAGGGTGGCCATGGCGGCGGTGCGGGAGGCGTCGTCGGCGGCGTTGGCGTACTCCTCCAGCGCCCTGGTGGCCTCGGGGCTGTCGAAGCGGCCGTAGTTGCCGGTGGCGGCCTGGCCGACGGGCTTGAGGGCGGCGCCGTCCATGACGTCCTTGTAGAAGTCGTACGGGGTGGCACCGCCGTTCGACCAGCGCATCGCGGCCTCGAAGTTTCCGGAGGCGATGTTGGTCTCCCAGGCGTTCTGGTCGGCCTTGTCGATGGTGGCCTTGATGCCGATGGCCTTGAGGTTGTCGGCGATGATGGTGAGCGCGGTCTGGTAGTCGCCCCAGCCGGCCGGGTCGGTCAGGGTGAGGGCGACGGGTTTGCCGGACGGGTCGACGAGGTCGGTGCCGCTGAAGGTGAAGCCGTTGTCGGTGAGGAGCTTCTTGGCGGTGGCGGCGTCGCCGGTGGCCTTGCTGTCCTTGTAGGCGGGGGCGATGAAGGCGTCGCCGGCCGGGGTCGGCAGGCCGGTCACGGAGTCGACCGCGGGCTTGAAGTAGCCGGCCGAGGCGAGGTTGAAGATGTCCTCGCGGTTGATCACCGTCGACATCGCGCGGCGCAGCACGGGGTTGTCGAAGGGCTTGTTGGTGGTGTTGATCCACAGACCGTCGGCGGAGAGGTTCGGCGGGAACCAGAGCTTGTTGTGCTCGGGATCCTTGTCCTGGTACAGCTTCTTCGCGTCGGGCAGGAAGGCGTAGGTCCACTCCAGGGCGCCGCCGGCCAGGGCGCCGGTGATCGCGTCGTTGCCGCTGTAGGTGGTGTAGCGCAGCTCGGTGACCTTGGGCGCGTCCTGCCAGTAGCCGGTGCGGGCGGTCAGGGTGACGGTCTGCGGGGTGAAGGACTTCAGGGTGTAGGGGCCCGTCCCGACCGGCTTCTCGACGGTGTCGGTGGTGGGGTCGGCGAGGGTGGACCACAGGTGCTTGGGCACGACGAGGGTGCTGAGTACGGAGGCCTGGCGGACGTACTGGGAGCTGGTGAAGGTGATGACGGCCTGGTCGCCCTGGACGGTGGCGCTGTCGATCGGCAGGGCGCTGCTGTTGAGGGCCTTGTGGTCCTTCATCAGCTGGAAGGCGTAGGCGAGGTCGTCGGCGGTCATCGGGGTGCCGTCGGAGAACTTCACGCCGGCACGGGCGGTGAGGGTGAGCTTGCGGTAGTTGTCGGACCACTCGATCCTGTCGGCCAGCCAGGGCTTGGGGGTCTCGGCGGGCTTGACCTGGTTCCACATCGCGATCGGCTCGTAGATCATGTAGCGGTAGCCGAGCTGGGCCGCGGAGGAGGTCGGCAGCAGCGGGTTGTTGTTGTTCTTCATGGTGGCGCCCTGCGGCATACCGACGTTGAGGACGGTGGCGGCGGCAGCCTTCGACGAACCGGTGCCGGTGCCGGCGCCGCAGGCGGTCAGCAGTCCGAGCGACAGTGCGGTGATGGTGGCGGCCGCCAGGGCACGGTGTCTTCTGGAGGGGGTCAGGAAGGGCATCGCTTCTCCTCGGGGTTCCGCAGGACGCGGAGTGGGTGCAGGAAGGCAGTCGGTTCAGGAAGTGCAGGGGGTGCAGGGGGTGCAGGGGGTGCAGGGAGGTTCGGGGGCGCGGTGGCCGGCCGTGGACCGGCCACCGCGCGCGTCCACGGACCAGCCGTACGGGGGCCGGCTCAGCCGGTGGCGGTGAGGCGGAAGGACTGGGCGGGGCCGCCGGTGCAGGACCACTGCTGGAGGCGTGCGCCGTCGGCCGTGGACACGTCGGTCACGTCGAGGCACTTGCCGCTGTTGCGGGCGACCAGGGTGTAGCTGCCGTCGGCCCGCTGCGTGGGCTTGAACTGCTGGTTGGCACCGCCGCCGTACTGCCAGGTCTGGATCTTGGCACCGTCGGCGGTCGAGACACCGGTGACGTCGAGGGCCTGGGCGGAGGAGCCCCGGTTGGTGACGCGGTAGTAGCCGCTGTCGGTGGCGGTGAACTGCCACTGCTGGTTGGCGCCCGAGCCGCAGGCCCACTGCTGGACGGCACTGCCGTTGGCGGTGCCGGCGTCGTCCACGCACTTGCCGGAGTTCACGTTGGCGAGGGTGTACCAGGCGGAGGTGCTGATCGGGCCGCTGCCGGTGGGGCTCGCCGACGGACTCGGGCTGGCGCTGGGACTGACGCTGGGGCTCGCGGTCGGGCTGGGGGTGCTGGTGGGGGTGCCGGGCCAGGTGAAGGTGGCGACGGCGCCGGCCGGGAGGTCGTAGGCCAGGGAGCGGCCGTTCTCGCTGACCGAGAAGTGCTGGCCGGACGAGGTGGCGTTCAGCACGACGTCTCCGCGCGAGCCGTCCGGGTTGAGGAAGGCGACGTTCTGCAGGCCGCCGGTGCCCTGGCTGGTGGAGCCGATGCGGCGCGCGCCGGGCTGGGCGAACTTGGCGATGTGGCCGAGGAGGTAGTACTCGGCGTTCTTGCTGTAGGTGCCGTTCGCGATCTCGACGACGCCGTTGCAGTTCGTGGCGCAACCGCCGTACTGCGGGCCGCCGTTGGCGTCGAGCGCCATGTTCCACAGGACGACGCTCTGGCCGCCGGAGCGCAGGTTGCGGATGACCAGGTTCTCGGTCTGCCACTTGAGGGTGTCGGCGAAGGTGTTGGCCTTGTTCGCCGAGTCGGTGCCGGAGCACTCGGTGAACAGGACGGCCTTGCCGGTGCTCGCGACCTGCTGCTCGGCCTCGGGCTGGCCGCCGTAGCAGTGGAAGGCCGCGCCCTTGAGGCGGGCTACGCCGCTGTCCTGGGCGAGGACGGTGAGCGGGAAGTTGGGGTGGTCCCAGTTGTGGTCGTACGCGAAGACGTTGGTGGGCAGGCCGGCGGCGGTCAGCCTGCCGTCGAGGACCTTGATGAAGTCGGCCTGCTGGGTGGCGGTCATCCCCATCGAGGGGTAACTCGTCTGGAACTCGGGCTCGTTCGCGACCGTGAGGTCGGTGATGGGTGCGCCGGCGCTCTGGTAGGCCTGGATGGCCTTGACCAGGTAGTCGGCGTAGGCGCCGTAGTTCTCCGCCTTGAGGCTGCCGCCGTTGAGGGAGTTGCTGTCCTTCATCCAGGCGGGCGCGGACCACGGGGTGCCCATGATGCGGATGGCGGGGTTGATCGCCCGGGCCTGGTTGATCGCGGGCAGGATCTCCTGCTGGTCGCGGGCGATGCCGAAGGAGCCCTTGGTGTCCTCGTAGGAGTAGAAGGGCAGCTGGGCGACGAAGTCGGAGGCGCCGAGCGGCTGGCGCAGGTAGTCCAGGCCGATGCCGCTGCCGGTGTTGAACAGGTCGTTCATCAGGTTGGTGCGGGTGGCCTGGGGCAGGCCGGCGACGAGGTGGGCGGCGGACTCGGTGAATGAGGCGCCGAAGCCGACCAGGGGCTGCTGGACGTCGCCGGCGTTGACCGCGATGTCGGTGCTCTGCGGGCTGGTGAAGGAGAACGCGGCGTCACCGCCCCGGGCGAGCCTGCTGGACCCGTCGGCGGTGGTGATCCACACCTGGGCGGTGGTGTCGGCGGCGTGCGCGGTGGTGCCGACGGTGACCAGCCCGGCGCCGGCGAGAGCGAGGGCGGCCGTGGCGGCGGCAAGCCTGGTGCGGGTGGTGCGGGTGGTGCGGGAGCGGTGCGTGGCGTGCATGCTGCGGCTCCTGACGGGGTGGGGGCGGTCGGATCCGGGCATGCCGAAGCGGCCCGGCGGGTGGGGAGCGGGTGCGATCGGGGTGCGATGGGGGTGGTTCGGGGGTGCGCTGAGGGTGCTTCTGGGGTGTGATCGGGCCCGGGACGGGGCGCCGTACGGGGCGACGCCCCGTCCCGGGACACGGCGCGGCGGCCACGCGCCGTACGGGGGCCGGTCGGTCAGCGGGTGCGGTAGAGCCGGATGTCGGCGAGGCTCCACCAGGCGCCGGTGCTCGCCGTGCTGGTCACGCGCAGGTAGCGGGCGCGGGTGCCGGGAACGCTGACGGTGGTGAGCTGTCCGGTGCCGGCGCCGCTGCGGAGGTCGTGCCAGGTGGTGCCGTCCTCGCTGGCGGAGAGCTTCCAGCCGCGGGCGAAGTCGCCGAGGTTGTCGCCGCTGTCGACGGCGACCTCGTCGAAGCGGGTGGTGCGGCCGAGGTCGACCTGGAGGTACTGGCCGGGCACCTGCGCCGCGCCGCTGGACCACCGGGTGGAGGCGTCGGCGTCGACGGCCAGGCTCGCACCGGCAGCGCCGGGCTGCGCCGTGGCGGTGGCGCCGTCGAGCGGGATCTCGCGCCCCGGGGTCTTCAGGGCGCCGGACTTCGGCCAGGTGAAGGTGGCGAGCGCGCCGCCGGGCAGCGAGTACTCGAAGGTCTGGTCGCCGACGGCGACGGCGAAGGTACGGGGGTTGTCGTTCTCGTTGTGGACGACGAGGGCGGTGGAGCCGTCCGGGTTGCGGAAGGCGACGTCGGTGAGCTGCCCGTTCCAGCCGGTGGTGCCGAAGTTGGTGCTGGCGACACGCACCGCGCCGGGCTTCACGAACTTGGACAGGTGGCCGATGGTGTAGTACTCGGCGTCGGTGGTGACGGTTCCGTCCGCCTGCACGGTCACGAGGCCGGTGCAGGTGTCGCAGCCGCCGTTGTGGGGGCCGCCGGCGGAGTCCAGTGCGATGTTCCAGTTGGCGACGGACTTGGCCCAGTTGCGGGTGGTGCCCACCGTGATGGTGCGGGCGTGCCAGGTGAGGGTGCCGCGGAAGACCTGTTCGGGGGTGTCGCTCGCGCCGTGGGAGCCGGAGCACTCGGTGAACCAGATGCCCTTGTCGGGGTGGGCGTTGTGCAGGGCGCTCTGGGCGCTCGGGTCGCCCGAGTAGCAGTGGTAAGCGGTGCCGGCGACCCACTTCGCGGCGTCGCTGTCGAGGATCTCGTACGGGTAGTCGGTCTCGGGGCTCTGGCCGGGCGGGGTCGTGGCGACGTCGTCCGGGTGGGTGGACCAGTTGTGGTCGTAGCCGAGGATCTTGGTGCGGGGGCTGGCCTTCTTCAGCAGGGGGCCGAGCGCCGCGATGACCTTGGCCTCCTGTCCGGCCGTCAGGTCGGTGCCGGGGTAGCCGCCGGGCTTTCGGTTCTGCGGCTCGTTCTGGACGGTCAGGTAGTCGACGGGCACGCCGGCGGCGGCGTAGGCCTGGACGAACTTCACCAGGTAGCGGGCGTAGGCCTGGTAGACGGCGGGGTCGTCCTTGAGGCGGCCGCCGACCAGCGAGTCACCGGTCTTCATCCACGCGGGCGGGCTCCACGGCGTCGCCATCACCGTGAGGTCCGGGTTGAGGCGCTTGGCCTGGCGCAGCAGCGGGAGGATCAGCAACTCGTCGTGGGCGATGCTGAAGTGCCGGAGTTCGAAGTCGGTCTGCCCGGCCGGGACGTCGTCGTAGGTGTAGTGCTCCGCCTCCGCCGTGAAGTCGGACGATCCGACGGGCTGGCGCAGGAAGCTGACGCCGATGCCCTGCCGGGGGTCGAACAGCTTGCGCATGGCGTCGTTACGGGCCTGGGTGGGCAGGCCGGCGAGCACGGCCGCCGAGGAGTCGGTGAGCGCGGCGCCGAAGCCGTCCATGCTCTGGTACGTCCGGTCCGGATCGACCGTGATCGTGGTCAGGTCGGAGGCGCCACTGTGGAAGGCCACCGGCTCTCGCTGGTGCAGCAGTTCGGAGCGGTCGGGCGTGGTCACCCACACGTCGGCGCGGGGGACGCTCCGATGTCCGGGGCCTTGGCCGGGTGCTGCGAAGGCGACCTGGACGCCGGTGGTGCAGGCCAGGCTCAGGGCGACGGTGGAGGCTATCGCCGCGCCGAGGGCACGTCTGTTCATGGCTTCCTCGAAGATGGAGTGCCGAATTGGATTGGCCACGCGAATGGGTCTGGGACAGAACCCGATGAAACAATATGTAACAAATGCGTGTGCTTTTTCTCGGTGGGTCATAGGAAACGACCTGACTGCCGTAGTGTCAAGCGATCGAACGCTTGAGTTACACGGAGATTGCCGAACGATGGCGTTGCCGTCCTGAAACAAAAGGATGAAACAAATGGGTAGGCCGAGGTCATCGAAGGTGACGGTGCGGGACATCGCCACGGCGGCGGGCGTTTCGATCGCGACCGTTTCCCGGGTGATGAACGGGCAGACGACCGTGAGCACGGAGACCCGCGAGGCCGTGGAGGGGGCGATGGCGCGGCTCGGCACGCCGCAGGCGCGCGCCCGGCACTCCGGGCGGCCCGGCCGGGACGTGCTGGTGCGCTGCCCCTACCTGCTCACCGACTACTTCGGGATCATCGTCTCCGCGGTCGCCGAAACCCTGGAGCTGCACGAGCGGCAGGTGATCCTCAACGCCGGGGACGCGATACGGCCCTCGGAGGTCCTGGCCGGGCTGCCGGACCGGGCGCAGCTGGGGGGCGCGATCCTAATCCTTCCGCCCGAGCCGGCGCGCGATCTCAAGGCCCTCCGGCAGCAGGACTTCCCGTTCGTGGTGATCGACCCCCGCACCCCGCTGCCGCGCGACATCGCCGCCGTGTCCGCCGCGCACTTCTCCGGCGCGCGAAGCGTCACCGCCCACCTGGTCTCCCTCGGGCACCGGCGCATCGGGATGATCGGGGGCCCCGAGGACTGGCTGGCCAGCCAGTCGCGCCTGGCCGGCCACGCCTCCGCCCTCGCGGAGGTGGGTGTCCTGCCCTCGCCGGAGCTGTGCAGCAGCATCGAGCCGACCTCCGACTGGGGGCACAGCACCGCAGCCCACCTGCTCGACCTGCCCGATCGGCCCACCGCCCTGGTCACGTTCAACGACAAGGCCGCCGTGGGCGCGCTCCGCGCGGCGTACGAACGAGGACTGCGGGTCCCCGAGGACCTGTCGATCGCGGGGTTCGACGACGTCTACCTCAGCAGCAGCACCGTGCCGATGCTCACCACCGTCCGCCAGCCACTGGGAGAACTCGGCCGGATGGCCGTCAGCCTGCTGATGCGCCTGATGGACGGCCACGCGGTCGAGACCCTGCACGTCGAACTCGCCACCGAACTCATCGTCCGCGGCTCGACGGGCCCGGTGCCGACGCCCTGAAGTCCCGGACGCCGCCCGCCCGATGAGCGACTGCAGCCACTGCCGTGGCTTCAAGCTCTTGAAGCCACGGCAGTGGCCGCGCCGCGTCCACACCCCAAAACGGTCACGTCAACCCTCTTGACGCGGCCACCTCCATCCCCCTTCAATCATCATCTGAAGACAAGAACGGGCCAGCCGGGACACTCCGGCAGGGTAGGCACCACGTAGTCATGCGGGGACTGCGGCAACGAGCTTCGGGCCCGTCGCGACGACGAGGTCGAGCAGGCGAGTGCAGCGGGCCTCACGTCCTGGCAGCTTTCTGGCGCCACCATGAGCCGTCCCGTGCAAGCTCTCCCAGAGTCTGCAGTCGCTGCTCGATATGGTCGAGGAACTCGGCCGGCAGCCTGACGCCATGGTCGAGACTTTCGCGCCGAGGATCGATGCGTCACCCCGGCATCAAGTTCCGTTACTACCGATCAGCACGAGTTCCGTGAACGGCCGCCAGTCAGGGGAACGGCCCCAGGGCCGTCATCGCCAGGCGCGATACTTGCCTGGTGGACGTATCGAGGACTTCGCGGGTGAACACGACACACGATTGGTCCGGCGTCGTTGATGAGGATCATCTGACGCGTATCGGGCAGAGTCCCGCGGAGTTCGCTCCGGATGGACCCTGACACCTCGTCCTCGAGGTCCTTGCCCATGCCGCCGACGAAGCGTTGGGCAACGGCGGAGGACGCTGCGTCGTCGTTCTCCATCCCGACGGGACGCCTCTCGCGCCTGGCCACGGCCTGGCCGCATCTGGCGGTCCAGGTCGTCCACCCACAATGACCGACGGATGCGGTGGCCGGGCTCGCCCTCTCATCACAGTGATCAGCTCCCCGGTCAGAGCCTGCCGACGGGCGCCCACGTGACGGTGGGCCAGAAGCTCGATGGCCTACTGATACGAACGCGCGTATCAGTGATGTCCCGCTGAAACGGGAGGCCTATGCCGTACATCTGCGGTGTCGGACGTGGCTGTCACCGCGCGCCTACCGGCGAATGCCTGCGCGCCCGCGACGCCGATCGGAGGTCCTCCTACCGCGACTTTGTCGCCGTGCGCCGGCGACCTCGCGCCGGTTGCGCCGCCCTCCAACGGCCGCTGCTGTTCCTTGTCGTCATGGTCGTACGGCTCACCGGGTGGAGACCTTGTGGACCACGGTGTCGTCGGGATTCAGCCGTCGCCCGTCCGCAGAGAGCACTTCCAGTGGGCGGAGGCGGTGCTCCTGTCGGCGGTCGACCAACTGGGAGTGAGGTTCGCCGGGGGCGAAGAAGTTCTCTTCGCCCCACTGCCGCAGGGCCACGATGACGGGGAAGAGCGCCTTGCCCTTGGGGGTCAGTACGTACTCGCGGTAGGCGCTGCCGTCCGAGGCGGGGACGGCTTCGAGGATGCCGCCGGCGACCAGGGTGCGCAGGCGCGCGGTGAGGATGTTCTTCGCGACGCCGAGGCTGCGCTGGAACTCCCCGAAGCGCCGGCTGCCGTCGAAGGCGTCCCGGACGATCAGCAGGGACCACCAGTCGCCGATCGCGTCCACCGACCGGGCGACGGGGCATTCGCTGTCGTCGAAGCGCGTCCTGGTCACCATGGCATGCCTCACTCTCATAGCGGTTGCAACATGCTACCAAAAGGCTTACCGTCACCACTGGTAGCAAGATGAAACCAGATAGGCGGAGGAGTGCCGATGCCCGGCCATGGTGAGGCTTTGACACGACGGACCGAGCCCCGGGGCGGCGAAGGTCTTGCGCTCGTCCCATCCCGTGGCGTCGTCATGCTGTTCGCCGTCGCCTGTGGGGCCGCGGTCGCCAACGTCTACTTCTCCCAGCCGCTCCTGGTGACCATGGGCCACGACCTCGCCATGAGCCCGGCACTCGTCGGCAGCGTGGTCACCCTCACGCATGTCGGATACGGACTGGGGCTCTTCCTCCTCGTGCCACTCGGCGACACGGCCGACCGCAGACGGCTCATCGTGGCCCAGTTGCTGCTCCTGGTGCTGGCGCTGGCCGTGGTCGCCACCGCTCGAACGGCGGCGATCCTCCTCGCGGGCATCGCCGCGACAGGGCTTCTCGCAGTCGTCACGCAAACGCTGGTGGCCTTCGCGGCGTCACTGGCCCCTCCCGCCGAACGCGGGCGGGTGGTCGGCCTGGTCACCAGCGGAGTGGTGGTCGGCATCCTGCTCGCCCGCACCGCGTCCGGCCTCGTGGCCGACCTCGCGGGCTGGCGCTGCGTCTACCTCGCCTCGGCGTCACTCACCGCCCTGCTGGCCCTGGTCATGTACCGAGTGCTGCCTCGCCACAGCAGTGCTCCGCCGACGACCCTGCCCTACGGCCGGCTCCTCCGCTCCACGGTCACCCTCTTCGCACAGGAACGACTTCTGCGGCTCCGGGGCCTGCTCGGTCTGCTGATCTTCGCAGCCTTCAGCACCCTCTGGAGCAGCATCGCGCTGCCGCTCAGCGAGGCCCCGTACTTCTGGTCCCACAGCGCGATCGGGGCGCTGGGGCTGGCGGGTGCCGCCGGCGCCCTGGCCGCGTCCGCGGCCGGCCGTCTCAACGACCGCGGACTCTCCCGCCAAACCACCGGCATCGCCCTGGCACTGCTCGCCGTCTCCTGGCTGCCGTTGGCCTTCATCCGCAACTCGCTCTGGGCCCTGCTCGTCGGGGTGATCCTTCTCGACCTCGCCGTACAGGCGGTCCACGTCACCAACCAGACCCTGATCTACGGGCTGCACCCGGACGCGGGCAGCCGGCTGATCGGCGGATACATGGTCTTCTACTCGATCGGCAGCGGCACCGGCGCCATCACCGCCACCTCCCTCTACGCAGCGGCCGGCTGGGGCGCCGTCTGCGCGCTGGGGGCCGCGTTCAGCTGCCTCGGGCTCCTCCTGTGGGCGTTCACGCGACACAGCACCCCGGACCCCGCCGCCGAAGTGGCCTCTCACAGCTCCGGGGCCTCCACCGGCTCGCCGACGTACGACCACGCGTCGGAGTCGTAGCCGCTCTCCCGCTGCGGCCGGCCGTCCCCTGCACTTCGCCGGCCGCCTCCGGGCGATCGGCGACTGCGAGGTCACCACGACCAAGTCGCCTCCCCACAGGGCGTTCGTCGCAACGTGCCCTTCGGCGTCCCGTCCTGGTCGGCCAGTCGCCGGGCGGGCACACGGTCATGCTCACCGCCGGGACGCCTACCTCGAACATCCGTCGCCCGTGACATCAGACCCTCACGGAACTGCGGGCAGAGCCATGGCGCCTCATCATTCCCACCCGGCTGCCCCGAGGACCCTCAGTCGAGACAGAACTCGTTGCCCTCGATGTCCTGCATCACAATGCAGGACTCGTTCTCACCGTCGGCGCGCATCGTTCGCACATGCACCGCACCAAGCGCGACCAGGCGTGCGCATTCGGCTTCCAGCACGGCCAGGCGCTGCTCGCCCACGAGTCCGGTGCCGGCCCGCACGTCGAGATGCAGCCTGTTCTTGACGACCTTCCCCTCGGGAACGCGCTGGAAGAGCAGGCGAGGTCCCACACCCGAGGGGTCACTGCACGCGAAGTAGACCACCTGGTCCTCGGGCGGCAGTGAGCGATGGTGCTCCTCCCAGGTGGCGAACCCCGTCGGGACCGGAGGGACGACGTACCCCAGCACCTCACACCAGAAGCCGGCGAGACGCGCCGGTTCCGCGCAGTCGAAGGTCACTTGGAACTGCTTGATCGTTGACATCGGCGCACCATAGCAGGCGCGCATTCGTCTCCCCGTGCGATGGTCCGCACACGTTGCCGGGAGGACGGCCCCTGCCGTCCGCTGCCATGTCATGCAGTCCGAGGTTTCCCCGGGATGCAGGGAGAGGTGACGGCAGAACAGATGGGCCCGCCCGAGAAGCCTCCCCATGCCGCCGCACAGGGAAGGTCTCAAGACCTTCTCACTGCTACGGGCGCACAGGCTGTCCAGGATGACCAGCGCGCAGGTCCTCCGGGCCCCCGGGCCTCGGTGGCAGCGAGCTCCTCGGCCCGCCGGGCGGCGCGGTCGGTGACCGCGGCGGGCCCCTCAGGGTTGCAGCGACGGGTCGATGAGCGCCGGAAAGGTGTACTCCGTCTTGCCGATGTCGGAGATCAGGTAGCGGCCATCGGGCTGACGGTGCAGCCGCACACTGGCAGTGAGTGCCTTGGGTCGCTGGAACCAGCCGTCCTCGGCGAGATGGGCGCAGTAGACGGGGACCTCCAACTCGACCACATCGGCGGCGAGGTCGTGCGGATCGGTCTGGTCCTGGGATGGCGTCGCCGTGGCTTGCAGGACCACCGACCAGCCCTGACGCTCAGTCAGTTCGGCTGGCCAGGCCGAGCCGTCCGCCGAGCATGCGTTCAACCCACCGCCGGCTGCGTACAGTTCGGGCGTCAGATACCGACGGACCCGGCCCAGGACGGCAGCCGGACCGGTGTCGCCATGGGATGCGTCGAAGCTGCCCGAGGTGACCGCCCAGGCGATCGCGACGGACTCCGCGTCGTGGTCGTCGACCGTCAACGGCGGCGTGGTCGCCGACGGTCGCTCCTTGGAAGGGGCCGGGAACTCCCCCAGTTCGGCTCCCGGTGCGGAGGTGAAGGTGTAGCCGGTCGGTGCGGCGGCGACGGAGGTGCCCGGGATCTCCTGCTCGTCCTGGTCGAAGCAGGGATTGCACCGGATGCGTTCGCCGGAGCCCGTGCCGTAGGTGGTCTGCCAGCCGTTCCCCTGCGTGGCCAGCTCGGTGCCGCGTTCCGGTCGCACCCCGGAGACGTGGAACGGGCGGTCACCGTCCTTCAGCGTCCAGGTGCGGTGCTTGCCGTCGACCGAACCCTCGACCGTGAGCACGTAGTCGTAGCTGCGCCGGGTCGCGAGGACGGTGAGGCTGAGGAGTTCGGGCTTCTGGTTCTCCAGGTAGACGTACTTGTCAGTGAAGTACGGGGCGAACGACACCGGTCCGGCAGCCCCGATCAGCGCGATCGGGTCGGTGGAGTCGAGGTCGACGCCCATGTCGATCCTCTTGCCCACCCCCTGCCCGGCGCAGCTCACGACCGTGCCGGGCAGCGGGTCGCGGGGCTCGCCCACGACCGTCGCCCGCACCTGTTCGACCACCACGGTGTGGCCGTTGCCGACCATCGAGACCGAGAGCGGCGACGCTCCGACATCTGTGCCACCCTGCGTGTGCGACCATGTCCGGACGGCACTGCAGCCGTCGACAGCGGGAAGATCCGCCGGTTTGACGGCCCTGGGGATGACCGCGGTGGCGCCCGGATCTCCACGCTCGGGGTCGTAGCGGGCGCTGAGTTCCGGCCCGATGCCCCCCTCCGTCGACTGCAGTGCCCAGTACGTGGCACCGGCGCCCACCAGGGCCATCACGCATACCACGGCCACCAGCAGGCGCAGGGTCCGTTTCGGCCCCGCCAGCAGCGAGACGACGCCCCCCATGATCACGTTGCCGTGGATCGTGCTGTCGATGATCTTGTTATGCGTGTCGCGCTGATTGTCCAAACCACCCACCCCGCCTGACAGATCCGCGCCGACCACAGTGCAGCCCTCCATCCGAAAAGGGAAGCCCCCCAGCCGCCCTCCAGCCGCCCTCCGGGTGGCCGGTAGCCGCGGAACACGGCCGGCTCGGTACTTCTCCCCGTGACATACTGACTGACTGTCAGCACACCTGAGGCTGCCGTAGTGTGTCTGCCACTGGTGCTTTCATCCATGGGGGTACGAAGTGGATCCGGTTTCGGTGGGGCTTCTGGCAGCGCTGGCGGGGGGCGCCGGCGGCGAGATAGGCCGACAGGCCTGGAGCGGGCTGAGCGCGCTGGTCCACCGGCCGTTCAGGCGCGGGTCGGCCACTGCCGATGATGCAGGAACACCGGCGGTCAGTTCCGGGGAGGCGGAGCTGGTGGCCCTGGAGCAGGCGCCGGCCGATCCAGCACGGGGGCAGTTGCTGAGCACCGTCCTGGCAGTGCGCGCCGCCCTGGACGCGGACTTCCGCACGGGACTCCAGCAGTGGCACGAGCGGGCGAAGCTGGTGCGCACCGGCGACGGTGACGTGCACAACAGCATCAGTGGTGGTCACCAGTACGGCACGGTGGTCCAGGGGAGGGACCTCACCTTCAATTCACCTCTGCCGCCGCCGGGTGGCCAGGCACGCCATGAGGACGTACCGCCCAAGCCGTGGTGAGCGGCGTGTCCGTCCTCCTCAGAACCAGGGTGTGACGGCCGGCGGCATGGCTGAGGTCCGGGAGGGCCTGGTGACGTTCACGGCCGAGCCGGCCGACGCGCTCCGACCGGCGGCTCGGTACAGTGTGGAGCCATGCGGCAGCGAGAGCGCGAACGGGCACTGTGGGACGCCTTCTTCCACATGGACGTCGAGCTGTGGCAGGTACTGACCCGCAGGCTCCAGCAGGACACCGGGCTGTCCGAGCCGGACTGGCAGGTTCTGGACGCACTGGGCAACGCCGAGGGCCACACGCTGCGCGCGTTCGAACTGGCGAAGACGCTGATGTTCGGCAAGAGCCGGCTCCACCAGCACGTCGGACGCATGGAGCAGCGCGATCTGGTGGCGCGGGGGCCGGTGCCCGGCGACGCCCGCGCCACGGCGGTGTCCCTCACCCCGCACGGCCTGTCGGTGTTCCGCCGGGCGCAGGCGTACCGGGCCCGGCACATCCGGGAGGAGCTGGTCGGTGCTCTCAGCGCGGACGAGGTGGAGGGGCTCATCACCATCTCCGACAAGATCCGCGCCCATGTGCGCCGCGCCCCGCCGGGCTGAGGATCACTCCCAGACGGTGGTGGGGATCTCGGCCCGCAGGACGGGGGCGACGTCGGCGAAGAACCGTTCGAGGTAGCCGCGGGTGACGGCCAGTTCGGTCGTGTAGGTCGAGAAGAACCCCTCCACCCCGACGCCGAACACCTGGTTGCCGAACTTCCGTTGCAGGCCGAGGAGCTTCTCGGTGACCTGCTCGGCGGTACCGACGAGTGCGGATCCGTTCTCCACGAAGTCCTCCAGGGACTCGAACGGGAACCGGGCGCGGACGCGGTAGTGCTCGGCGACCGAGGCCTCGAACATCGGCCGCGCGATCGCCAGGGCGTCCTGCGAGCGGTCGGTGATGACGGGTGAGTGCACGCCCACGGCGACCAGCGCGGTGTCGGGATCGTGGCCGTGGAAGGCGAGCCGCTCGCGGTAGTGGGCGACCAGGTCCAGGTAGTGGTCGACCCGGTCCATGCCGTTGGCCGAGTACAGCGGGTCCCCCCAGCGGGCCGCCAGCTCGGTGGAACGCCTGTCGGTGGCCGAACCGTGCCACACCCGGGGTGCCGGCTGCTGGAGCGGCCGGGGTTCGAGGGACGCCTCGGTCAGCTTCGGACGGTAGCGGCCCTCCCAGGTGACCGTCTCCTCCCGCCACAGCCGCCGGAGCAGCTCGTAGCCCTCCTCCAGCCGGTCCCACAGGTCGGCCGGGTCGACGCCGAAGACGCTCGGCGCGACCGCGTCGCCGCCCTTGCCGATGATCAGGTCGAGCCGTCCGCCGCTGAGATGGTCGAGCGTGGCGTAGTCCTCGGCGGAGCGGACGGGATCGGTGAGCGACAGCACCGCGACGGTGGTGACGAGGCGGATCCGAGTCGTCCGGGCGGCGATGTTCGACAGGATCACCGCAGGTGACGCCGACAGCAGCTCCGGGTTGTGCCGCTCGCCGACCCCGAACGCGTCGTACCCCACCCGCTCGGCCCACAGCGCGAGATCGATCAGCTCCGCGAACCGCTCCGTCCGACTGAGCGGCGGGCTTGCCAGCCCCCTGCTCTTCTTGGGAACCAACGTACTGGCCAGGAATTTCACGACCGCACCCCTCCCCTTGGGTTCACATGTGAACTCTGAATGAGATGGTCCCCCACGTCAAGACGCCGCCCGGTCAGAACCGCGCCCCGTCCCGTTCGTGCGACTCCCCCGGCGGGTACGACACGGGGCCGTGCCCGCCAGGCGCCCGGGAGAGACCGGGAGTCAGTGATGTCGCACTCGCACCGATCACGGATCGACTCGCGGTGAAGCCGTTCACCCACCGCCTGCGCCCCATCGATGCCCGGAGCAACGTGCTCTCCGCCAGTCCGGAAGATCACACAGCAGCGTTCACGCAGATCCCCGGCAGTCAGAGCCACGGCTCCAGGGCCACGGACACCCGGGGCCGCATTCAGCCCGCCGGCCTCCTCGTCAGCCCTCCGTGACTCAGGCAGAATGCGCCTGGCCGGCCGCCCGGGACAGCCAGTCCAGGTACCAGCTGCGAAAGTCCACGCGGTGCGGTCCGGCCGAGAGCGGTTCAAGGGTGCCGTTGGCTGCCCGGAGGTCGGTCCAGAGAGTGCCGCGCTCCGGCCCGGTGACAACAAGCCAGACGAAGTAGCCGCATCCCTTGTGGCTGAGACAGACCGCGCCTGCGGTCATCGAGTCCTGCAGCTTCTCCCACTCGTCGTCCCAGGCGCGGAACGCGGCGCGATAGGACTGATCATCTGGAAAATCCTGCTCGGCAGGCTCGCGTGCGTTCAGCTCCTCCTCCCATCGGGCGCGCTCCGCCGCCGTCGGGAACACCTCCCCCAGAAGGGCGTTGTCACTGCGGATTCCCTTGCCCTCGGCCCAGTGCCACCCCTGAGCGTCACGCCGGAGGGGAAAGATCCCGTAGTGCGGTCCGGCTCCGCCCGCACCCACCTCCAACAGGAAGGTGCGATAGACGGAAGGCAGGGCGCAGCCGAGTTCCCTCTCGGCGTCGGCCACCTCGGCCTCGCTCAGCGTGGGTTCCAGCAGGAACTCGTGCCCCGACCCCTGCCGACGGACACCGAAGACCTTCTCCGGGAACGGCGCCCCCCGCAGAGCGAGGACCTGTTCACGCACCCCCTGCCAGCTCACCTCCGACCCCGACACCTACGGCCTCCACCCATTGCGGGCCCGACCACAGGCCGGAGTCCGGTCGACAGGAAGACCGAGCAGCATCACAGCCGACAGGTCTGCACTGCCAGGATTGGTCACCGGTCGATCGTGCCAGGACCCGATGGACAGGATCAACAGAGTTCGACACCCCGCAGCGTCGGTCGACCACCATGAGCAGGCGGACGACGGGTCCGGGCCTTCGGCGCGGATGCGGCCGCAGCGTCCCCGGAAATCGAAAAGGGCTGGGCTCGCCGGGAACCGCCAGATTACCGGTCGGCTTGATCGCTCCATTCGAACAGGGGCAGGATCCTCACTCATGGAAGAGACCTGGGAGCTCGTCAACTCCCTTGCTGTCAAGCTCGATACCCACTTCGACCGCAGCGATGAGCTGCGCTGGACCGTACAGGCCCTCAAGCTCCAGGAGGAGGCCGGAGAAGTCGCGGAAGCCGTCATCGGGGCGCTCGGTGCCAACCCCCGCAAGGGCTTCTCCCACGACTGGGACGACGTGCGCAAGGAGACCTGCGACGTAGCACTGTCCGCCCTGGTGATGCTCGCCCGGATGGGCGGCGACCCCCGCCGGTTCTTCGAGGAGCACCTGCGCTCGGTCGCCGCCCGCGACACGAAGGACAGCAGCACCGCCTGAGCAACCGGACGCAGATCCGAGGTGAACATCCGCCGCCGGGCACCGTACACCGCCCGGCCCGCAGCGTCCGCACAGTCGAGGAGAGCGCTTGAAGACCCGCCCGAGCGAGCCCGTGACCGACGAACCCGTGACCGACGAGAGCGTCTCCGACAGCGAGCAGTTCCTGTTCGGCGGCCGGCTGCGCTACGACTACGCCTTCACCTCCCACGAGCAGACCATGCTCAGGATCAGCTTCCTCGCGGTCGCCCGTCAGATCCCGGGCATGCTCCGCACCGCCCTGCACCTCGCCTGGCACGCCGACCGCACCGCCCTGGTCGTCATCGCCGTCGCCGAGATCGGCCGCGCCCTGGCCGCCGCGTTCGGGCTACTGGCCACCAACCGTGCCCTCGCCTCCCTGTTCGCCTCCGGCAGCACGGACCAACTGCTGCGTGCGGCCCTGCCCGCCGCGCTCGCCGTCGGCGGCGCCTCCGCCCTCTCCGCCCTGCTGGGCGTCGCCTCCGCCTGGGCGGGCGGCAGGCTGGAACCGAAGACCGAACGGGCGGCCACCGTCGCCTTCCTGCGCCGAGCGGCCAGGGTGGAGCTGGCCTCCCTGGAGGACCCGGACTTCAGCCGACTGCTGGAGTCCGCCCGGTTCGGCACCGCGGCGGTGCGGCGCCTCATCAGCCAGAGCATCGCCGTCCTCACCGCCCTGCTCGGCCTGGTCGCCGCCGGCGGCGTCCTGCTCACCCTCGACCCGGTGCTGATGCCGATGCTGGTGCTGATCGCGGCCCCGAAGGGCTGGGGCGCGGTGCGCTCCGCCCGGCGCCGCTACGGCTCGATGATGGCCTGGCTCCAGCACCACCGGGCCTCCGCACTCCTCGCCCAGCTGATCACCCAGCCGCACTCCGCGCCCGAGGTCCGCGTCCACGCCATCGGCCCGTTCATCCTCGGCCACTACACCGCGATGGCCGAAGCCTCCGAACAGGAGCAGAACCGCCTCGCCCGCGCCGCCGCCACCACCTCCCTGCTCGCCTCCGCCCTGTCCGGGCTGGCCGCCGCCGCGACCTTCGCCGTCCTCGGCTGGCTCGTCCACGACGGGCAGATGGCCCTCGCCGTCGCCGGAACGGCAGTCGTCGGCATCCGCACCGGAGCCACCGACGTCACCTCCCTCGTCCGCACCGCCAACGGCCTGTACGAGGAGGCCCTGTTCGTCGCCGACCTGGAACGCCTCCAGCGGGAGGCCGAGCGCCGCGCCATCCCCACCGGCGGCGCCACCCTCCCGCACCGCCCGGACACCATCACCCTCGAAGGCGTCGGCTTCACCTACCCCGGCCGCACCACCCCGGCCCTGACCGACATCACCCTCACGATCCCCCGGGGGAAGGTCGTCGCCCTGGTCGGCGACAACGGCTCCGGCAAGTCCACCCTCGTCAAGGTCCTCTGCGGCCTCTACCTCCCCGACGCCGGCCGCATCCTGTGGGACGGCGCCGACACCGCCGGCGCCGACCGGGACCAGCTGTTCTCCTCCGTCGCCGTCCTCGAACAGGACTTCCAACGCTGGCCGTTCACCCTGCGCGCCAACGTCCTGGTCGGCCGACCCGAACACGGCGACGACCCCGACCTGCTCAGGGGCGCCGCCGACTACGCCGACCTGCACCCCGTCGTCGAGGCCCAGGACAACGGCTGGGACACCCTCGCTGCCCGCGGTTTCCAGGGCGGCGTCCAACTGTCCGGCGGCCAGTGGCAGCGCGTCGGCGCGGCGCGCACCCACGTCCGGGCCCTCACCCACGGACCCGGCGGACGCCCCACCCACCTCGTGATCGCCGACGAGCCCACCTCCGCGCTCGACGCCCAGTCGGAAGTGGCTGCGTTCGCCCGTATCCGCGAACTCGCCGACCAGGGCCTCACCGTCATCCTGATCACCCACCGCCTCGGAGCCACGGCCGACGCCGACCTCATCCACGTCCTGCACGAAGGACGCCTCTCCGAAAGCGGAACGCACTCCGAACTCATGGCCGACCCCGACGGCGGCTACCGGGCCGCATACCTGCTCCAGGCCGCCCAGTTCACCGCCCAGGTCCCCGGACAGCGGGACCCCGCCAACGAGACGGCCCCGGACCAAACCTGAACCGCCCATTGCCCACCCGGCGCCCGCCTGCCCGCACCAGGACCGGAGGAAGCCGATGCCGACCTGGGAAGAACTGTGCACCGCCGCAGACGAAGTACGCGGCCTCTATGGGGACCTCCGCCGACCGGATCGCCGGCTCTCCGTCAGCGGACGCGGACGGCAGCCAGCACGTCGACGCGGGCCCCCACCTCACCTGGAGGCCGCCCACCAGCCGGATTGGCCGGCTCCGCACCTCCCGGAGGTGTCCGCTTGACTGCGGCCGCAAGGCCCGGTCCCGACCAAGAGCCCATCGCCCGGTCCCGCTCTCCCCAAGCACCGAGGAGCACCTCCAGTGATCGACTTCGACGTACTCACCGCACAGGCCGCCCGCGAGGGCATCGAACGGATCGGCGTCGGCGTCGTGGTCCGCGACGCCTCCGGCCGGGTCCTGGTGATCAGCCGGGCCCCGCACGACGTCCTGCCCGGGTTGTGGGAGTACCCGGGCGGCAGCCACGAGGCGGTCGAGGACGTGCCGGCCGGAGCGGCACGCGAACTGGCCGAGGAGACCGGGCTCGCGGGCCTTCCGCTGGAGTATGCCCGGAGTCTGGACTTCACCAACCAGCACGGCCGCCGCGCATGGCAGTTCGTCTTCACCACCGTCGTACCGGACGGCACCCCCGTAGCCCTGTCTCCGGAGCACGACGGCCACCAGTGGGCGAGCCCGGACGCCCTGCCACCGACCGCCGACGGGCAGCGGGACGTCATCCGGTGGCTCACCCGGCGCCTGGCACTCCCGAACTGGCGGCCGGTCGGCGGCTACCTGACCACCGTCGCCCGGCCCACGAGCTACGGCAGCTTCCTGGTCACCGACCCGGCCGGCCGCGTCCTAGGGATGCGCTCGGCCGTCAACCCGGACGTCTGGAACTTCCCCGGCGGCAACGTCGAGCACGGCGAGTCCCCGTTCACCACTGCACTGCGCGAAGCCCAGGAAGAACTGGGCCTCGACCTCACCGCCGAGAACCCCGAGGTGATCGCCCCGCGACGCCTGGTCGCCGTCGTCCACGAACAGGCCGGCACCGAGTACCCCGTACCGGTCTGCGGCTACGTCTTCGACGGCGGCGTCCTCGACGCCGAGCAGCAGGCCCGGATCCGCCTGGATGCGGACGAGCACACCGAGTGGCGCTTCGAGACCGCCCACGACTGGCACGCCCTGATGTCCCCGCCCCGCTACCAGCGCCTCCTGCAGGTCCTGCGCGCCCACCGCTCCGGTATCCCCCTGTACCTGGAACGCCCCGCCCCGGAGGGCGAGTTCGAAGGAATCATGGCCTTCGTCACCGACCGGCACGGCCGGCTGCTGATGCACCACCGCGACGACAAGCCGGGCATCGCCTGGCCGGGGCACTGGACCCCGATCGGTGGCTGGCGCGAGGGCCAGGAGAGCGCGGAGGAGAACGCGGCCCGGGAAGTCCTGGAGGAAGCCGGGATCCAGATCACCGGGCTGCGGGTCGTCCCCGGCCCGCACCACGAGCTGGTCTCCCCGCTCACCCGCGTCCTGCACGCCGTCTGGGACGGCCCCGAGAGCGACCTGCGCCTCGGCGACGAGGGGCTCGCCGTGCGGATGGTCCCCCTCGACGAGGTGCTCGGCCTCAAGGTCCCGCCCTATCTGCAGCACTACCTCCCCCTGCTGGCCGAAGCCGCCCGGAGGTCCTCGTGAACCGCGCGGACACCCACCGCACTCCGGTGCCCGGGGCGCCGGCGGGCCCGCCCACCCTGGTCATCGGAGTGCACCTCGTCCTGGTCGAGGACGGCAGGGTACTGCTCGGCCGCCGCAGGAACACCTCCTACGCCGAGAACCACTGGCACACCCCCGCCGGCCACATGGAACCGAACGAATCCGTGCTGCGCTCGATGGCCCGCGAGGCCGAGGAGGAACTGGGCATCACCATCGCCGAGGACGACCTCGTCCTCCTCCACGCCCTCCACCACCTGGACGCCGACGACGGCCGCAGCCGGCTCCAACTGTTCTTCCGGCCCGCCCACTACCAGGGCCAGGTCGCCAACCGCGAACCGGACAAGTGCCACGAACTGCGCTGGTGGCCGCTCGACGACGCCCTTCCCGACGACACCGTCCCCTACACCGTGCACGCCCTCGCCAAGATCGCCGCGGGCCGGGCGGTCTCCGCCGTCGGATGGCCGGCTTGAACACCACCCCGGCGCACCCCGCCGTGCCGCCAACCCAGGAAGCCACCGCAAAGGCCCCCGTCCGGGAGAGCGTCGGGTCGCCGGCGACGCGGCTGTGCGTACTGCGGGGCAACTCCGGCTCCGGCAAGACCTCGATCGCCACCGGGATCCGCCGCCGGTACGGGCGAGGAATCGCGCTCGTCGGCCAGGACACCATGCGCCGCTCGGTACTGCGGGAACGCGATGTCCCCGGAGCGGCGAACATCGACCTGATCTCCACCGTGGCCCGCTACGCGCTCGATGCCGGCTACCACGTGATCGTCGAAGGGATCCTGTACGCGGACCACTACGGCGACATGCTCGAAGCCCTGGCCCGCGACCACCGGGGCCGCTCCCGCTGCTACTACCTCGACGTCGACTTCGCCGAGACCCTTCGCCGCCACGCCACCAAGCCCCAGGCCGACGAGTACGGCGAGACCCAGCTGCGCGACTGGTACCGGCCCGGTGACCTCCTGCCCGGCGGCATCGAGCAGGTCATCCCTGCGGGCAGCACGTTGGCTTCGAGCGTCGAACGGATCATGAAAGACCTGGACCTCCCTGACACCCACCGCCACGCGCCGGGACAGCCGCCGACGCCGACCGGCCCGTGACCTCGCATCACCACCGGCGCCGACCGCGCGACCCCGGCACCCGGTCCGACCGACGTCCCCGCGCGCACCGTCCTGACCGCCGCCACCCGTGCAGAAGAGGAGCAAGATCGTGGGCCATGTACCGCAGGAGCAGTGGGAGCAGCACTACGCCGACGGCCTGGGGTTCCAGCCGTTGGGCGACGGAGAGCGGCAGGTGCTCGCCGAGCACGCTCCCGCTCCGCAGGGTGGTGGTCGGGCGTTGGAGGTGGGGTGCGGCACGGGTGAGCTGGCCGTCCACCTCGCAGCCACCGGTTACACGGTCGATGCCGTCGATCTCGCCGGCGCCGCGCTGGAGCGGGCCCGCGCCGAGCACACCGACGCCGTGCGGGTCCGCTGGCGGCGCCTCGACGTCGAACACGGCGATCCGGGCGAGATCGGCGAACTCGGTGACGGCGGGTACGACCTGATCACCCTGCGCCTGGCGATCGCGTTCATCCACGACCGGCCCCGTGTGCTGCGTTCCCTCGGGGAGCGGCTGCGGCCCGGCGGCGCGATCGTGGTGATCACGCCGCCGGCCGGGGACACCCCGGCCGAGCGGCGGAGTGTCGCGCTGGACGAGGACGAGATCGGCCTGCTGACCGTCGGCTGGGAGACGGCTGAGCGGCTGGTGGCGGACGGCCTCGCGGTCGTGGTCCTGCGCGGCCCGTGCCACACCGCGACGAGGGCGGTGGAGAAGAAGGGGCCCGCCACCGGCCACGCCCCGAGCTGATCGCCCACGTCGCCGGCGAGGGCGGGCGGGTGGTCACCGTGGACATCGACCGCTACGTCGTGCACCGCACCCGCGGGTCGAGGTCATCCTGCCGACCGCAGTACGTCCCTGTCGGTCAGGCGTGGCAGCGGCCTGGACCGGGCAGCCTCCCGTGGGCCGCTTCCACCTCCGACGGAATGGCCCGGCTACCTCGGTACGGGCGCCCCGCGGATCTCGGCCCTTCACACGGCTGCCCTCCCGCCGACCACTGAACGGAGAAGGCCGACCATGGAGAGGTTCGTCCCGAAGTTCCAGGGCCGCCCGTGGCCCGACGGCGCCCGCGCCCTGCACGTCTACGCCCTGCCGGACCTGGACTCCGACCGGGAGTTGGCACGGCTGGCCGACACCTGCCGGGAGGCGATGCGCGCCTTTCCGATCTCCGTCCTCGCCGACGGCCTTCTTCACAGCACCGTCGAGATGATCGCCGACACCACGGCGGACAGGATCAGCGCCGCTGAGCGCGACGAGCTGACTGCCGCGCTGCGGGAGCAACTGGCGGGCACCGGACCCCTGCTGGTCACCGCCGGCTCGCCGATCGCCAACCGCTTCGGCGCCTTCCTGGACCTGCACCCCGACGAGGGCCTGGTGGCGTTGCGAGAGCGGGTGCGTGAAACAGTACGGGCGGTCCGGGGGCCGACCGCGCTCCAACACGACGGCGGCCGGCCGCACATGTCCCTCGGCTACGCCCGTGGAGAGGGCGATTCCGATCGGCTCCAGACCGCCCTGCGCCAGATCTCGCCCAGCCACGCCCCACTCCATGTCGCGAATCTGCACGTCGTGGACGTCCGGTTCCGCGAACTCCCCTGCGGTGACGGTGAAACCGGCTGGGACATCTCGTGGGAGCCGGTGGCCGTCATCCCACTCGCAAGCTAGAGCAGCCCGAGCGACGTCCTTCTGTGCCACTGCCCGGCTGCTCGCGGCGGGCGAGGGCCTGCTCGCGGCTGCGGCGGGGAGATGCCACCCGTGGACGGGGAAGCCGGTCAACTCGACGGCGGCGCCGGTGCCGAACCGGGCTCGACGAATACCGGGAAGACCGGCAGGTCGACCGGGGCCTCGTCGCCCAGCATCGGCCCGACAGCGGGTGGAGTGGGTGCGAGGGCCGTGATGGCTGCACGGCCCTCGCGTAGGGTGTGGGGCGCCCCGTTCCCGCCCTCGTCGTCCGGATCTGCACATGGTGGTGAGCTGTGCTGTGTGCCCTGTCACCTGTACGCGATGCTGAGCTGCACTGTTGGTGGGGAATCGAACCCCTGCGTTGCTCTTCACGCGCCAAGGGCCGGATAGACCGCCGACCCGCGGTGTGTGCACGCCTCCGTGACGACTACCTGCTTCCCACACCCAGCTCGGGGGTCAGTCCTCGATCAGGTCGATCTCCCAGTTGGTGCGCTGGACCAGGGTGTCCACCTCGCGAAGCTCCTTGGCCAGGACGTCCGCCCGGGCGCGGAGCTCCGCGACCGGCAGGGCGGAGAGGATCCTGAGCTCGGACCGCAGCTGCCGTACGGCTCCGCGCTGGTCGCGTCCGGAGGCGGCGTCGGCGGCCGCTGTGATCACCGAGTGGCGCAGCCGCAGGACGTCCCGGCGGGCCAGGGCGTCGGTGAGAGTGCCGCCGCCCTCGATGAGCGCGGTGGAGTTGGTCCGGTTGATCTGACGGATCAGCCGCTCCAGCTCGTCCAGCACCTCTCCGGCCTGGACCAGGACCTCCCCAGCGTTCTCGGCCGGTTCCTCGCCCTCCTGGTAGCGGGCGCTGCCGACGACACGCGCCCGCAACTGCTCCACCCGCCGCACCGCGGCTGCGCGCTGCGCGAGCGCTTCGGCCAGTTTCACCGCGTCATCACCTCTGCTTCCCACTGATCGTCCGGTAAGTATGCACGTCAGTACCTGACGGCGGGTGGGAGCAGGGGGCGACGGAGAGTCCGCCGCCCGGGGCAAGGGTGACGTCCGTCAGGGTTCCGCCGAGGACGGGCGGGCGGGCAGGCAGGCGTCGGCGTTACGGAAGCCGCAGGGGCATCAGGTCGCACTCACCCGCCCGCACCCTCTCCGTGGGCGGCCTGCCGTGCCAGCCCCTATAGATGGACTCATGAGCGCAGGCAGCGAGAGACGCGCCGAGGCGCGTCCGGCGCAGGCGGCTGGAAGGCCGCGCGCTCTCCGTCTTCACCCCTGACCGGGTTGGGACCGGAGCCGGCGCCGCACCGGGTTGTCCCGGGCGCAGTACGCCGTGCCGCCTTCGAGCAGGTCACCGACCACACGGGCCGTGCCGGGTACCGGCACGGCCCGCCCGAGAAGAACCATGAGAACAAGGAGTTCTGATATGACAGCCGAGGCTGTGGCGACCGAGAGTCCCTGTGCCATGATGCGCCGCGAGGCCAAGAGCTCCCGCGAGGACATCGAGCGCCGGAGGAAGGCAATCTCCCACCTCCGCAGTGAAATCATTCGCCTCCAAGGCCAGGCCGACCCGGACCAGAAGGCGATCGCAGCCCTCCAGCAGAGACTGGCGAGCCTGGAGGAGCAGCTCCAGCAGGAGGAGCTGTCCCTCGACACCCTGGAGCAGGTGATCAGCGAGAACTGCTGATCGGCAGGAGCGCGCCCCGGGTGTGGCGTTCCCCGGCCGAGCTCGGTCACGGGGAGTCCTGGGCGTGGGCGCATGGGGCAGCGGGCCGGTCGCCGGGCCCGCCGTCCGCGTGTGTGCTGCCGGTGCGGGCGGGGCGGGGTACCGGCGCGCGGCCATGGGCGGTGGACTACGGCTCGGTGAGAGCGCCGTCGCCACCGGCCCGGACGGCCGCGGGGAATCGCCAGGCCTCGATGTCGCGATAGCGGATCGGTCCGGGGCCTCGGCCGGTGTTGCTGCCGACAAGGTGGAGGCGTTCGGTCCGCCACGGCCTGCCCACGAACCCGGTGAGCCCGGCTGCGGCCTGCGGCACGCTGGTGGGATCGTCGCGGCGGGAGCGTGCCAGGGTCAGATGGGGGTGCAGTGGGCGGTCCCTGGCCTCGATCCCACACGACCTGACCAGGCCCCGGACGTCGTCGGCGAGCCGGTGCAAGCCCTCCAGGTCCCCGTCGATCCCGCTCCACAGCAACCGCTCGTCGAAGTGGCCGCCACCCCGGAGGCCCAGGTGCAGGGCGGCGTGCGACGCGGTCGCACCGGCCAGCGCCGTCCGCAGCAGCGGCACCGCCGTGGAGGGCAGTTCACCGAGGAAGGCCAGGGTGATGTGCCAGTCCTCGATCCGGTTCCAGCGCAGCTGCGGGTACAGGGCGTAGGCGGGCTGCAGGGCCCGGGCCAGTTCGTTCTTGGCGTCGTCGGGGGGAGCCAGTGCCACGAAGACGCGAAGGGTCGAGGGCTCGGGGGGAACGTCCACAAGGGGCGAGGGTAGTCGAGGGCAGGCCGCCCGCGCTCACCGGTGCCGGCGGGGTGGGGACGGGGTCAGCGGTCTGACGGTCGACTGCCACCCCGCTCCGGCCGAGGCGCCGCTCTGGGACGGAACCCGGTGGTACGGGGGTGGGCGGCAGGCCGGCGAACGTGACGCCGGGCCCGCCCCCGTCGGACCGGGCCGGCCGGGGCGTCCCGGCCGGCCGTAGCGGCCTCCTACATCGGCGTCGGGTGGGGCAGCCCTGTCGGGGCTGTCCCACCCGACGTCCTTGTCCGGGAGGAGCACTTCGCAGAAGGGGCGCTCCTGCGGTTGCGGCCGGGGCGAGCGGCAGCGGCTCAGCGGTGCCAGCCCGGGTGGGGGGAGGGTTCGGGGCAGGGCTCGGTGGTGACGGTGGCCCGGGCAGGGTCGCTGTGGATGACGGCGGCGTGATCGTCGGTGGCGCCGGCCCGTGCGGTGTTGGTGATCTGTCCGGCTGCCGCGTCCGCGTCGGTGACCTGGTAGGTGCCGTGGCAGAGGGTGCTGTCGCCGGGGGCGAGACTGGTGGCCCGGCAGGCGACGGTGGCCACCTTGTCGTCGGTCACCGCGACGTCGTGGAGCGCGGCGGTGCCGGTGTTGGTGACGCGGTAGGTGTAGCGGACGGTGTCGCCGGGGTGGACCGGGCCGGCGGTGTCGGCGTGCTTGTCCAGGGTGAGGTGTCCGGTGCCGATCGTCTGGACGGTGGCGTCGGCGGGCGGCGAGGTGACGGGTCGGCCCCCTGCTGTTCCGGCGGCGGTCGCGGTGTTGGTCACGTTCCCGGCGGCGGCGTCCGCGGCGGTCACGGTGTAGGTGCCGTGACAGCGGGTGTGGTCGTCCGGGGTGCCGGCGGGGCTGAGGACGGTGGCCTCGCAGGTCACGGGAGCAACCTTGTCGTCCGTGACGGTGACGGCGTCGATCGGGTGGCCGCCGGTGTTGGTGACCAGGTAGGAGTAAGGCACGGTGTCGCCCGCCCTGAAGGGTCCGGCGGTGTCGGTGTGCTTCTCGACGGTGATGCCGGGCGGGGTGGCGATCGGGATGGTGGCCCGGGCCGGGGGTGAGGTGATGGTGGTGCCGGCCGCGGTGGCGGTGGCCGTGGCGGTGTTGGTGACGTGGCCGCGGGCGACGTCCTCGGCGGTGACGGTGTAGGTGGCGGTGCAGGTGATGCTCGCGCCCCCGGCCAGGGTCGTGGCCGGGCAGGTGACCGGTCCGGTCAGCGGGTCGGTCACCTGGAGGGCGGTGACCGGGGTGGTGCCGCCGTTGGTGACGACGAATTCGTAGTCGACCGGCGTACCGGCGCTCAGCAGGCCGGGCAGCGGCTCGTGGGGCTGCTTGACGAGGTTCAGGGTGGGCAGCGGCTGCTCGGTGGCGATGGCCACGTTGCGGATCAGGTGCACGTCGGTGAACAGGCCGGTGGACGCGGCGAACCCGAACTTGTACGTCGCCGGCGCCGGCTGCGGAGCCGGCGTGGAGAGCACCTGGCGCTGCCCGGCGCCGTCGTTGAAGTCGACGCTCACCGTCAGCACCGCATCCGGCGCCGGCGTCAGGTGGACGTTCACCCGCCGCCGGGACGGCTCCAGCGCGGTCTGCGCCTGCTCGGCGGTCGCGCCCGGAGGCAGGGCGGTCAGCGGCCCCTGCAGCTGCCCCGGCAAGGTGGAGGGCCACGGCCCCGTGGTCGTCAGGTTGCTCGTGGTCGCCGCCAGGAAGCAGTACCCCTGCACCCCGTCACCGGGCCCCCGCACGGTGACCATGTTGGCCCCCGGCCCCGGCACCCGGAACGCCGTGCCGGCCGGCGAGCGCCGTGCGCAGCCGTTGCCCCGTTGCTCCCAGTCGCCGAAGTAGTTGCCGAGCACGTCCAGGCCGACGCCGAGGTAGCCGCGGTCGGCGCCGGGCAGGAAGGCGCGGCTGGGATCGTCGTCGGGCAGCTTCTGGGCGTAGCCGAGGCTTCCGCCGAACGCGCCGGGGTGGGTGAGGGAGGTCTCGCCGTCGACGAGGAAGAAGGAGACGCCGTCGGCGGGGTTGTTCGGTGTGGTGCTGCCGTACTGCCACTGGTCGAAGGTGACGTCCAGGCCGTTGCCGGCGGGCAGGGCGTGGTCGTACAGGACGGCTCCGCTCTGGTCCCTGCCGGCGTCGGTCAGGCGGAGATAGCCGAGGGGGGCCGCGTCCAGCGGGGGGACGGGACCGGTCTGCGCGGTGAGGCAGCCGCCCAGCGGATGGCTGCCGCCGGGCGGCGTGGCGGCGGGGGCGCCGGTCAGGCAGGCTGCGCCGACCGCGGTGAAGGCCGCGTCCGCGGTGGCGCCCGTGAACGTCTCCTGGATCAACGGGGTGCCGGTGGCCGCCCGCGGCCGCGTCGTGGAGGTGTCGATGCCCGGTAGGAGACCGGTGGTGGCGGCGCCGCATGCCATCACGGCCACCACGGCGGTCAGGAGGCGCCCGGTGCGGAGGTGCCCGGTGCGCACGGGCCGCCGGGCCGCAATCGTGTTTCCAGTAATCATGACAACAGTAAGCACACGTAAAGTGACGATCGGTCACACTGTGTGCCGCTATCCGGCCTACCGGCTGCCCACGACTCGCCGGGCGTCATCGCGTTCCCTGGACCGGTGACGGCGCTTCGCGGACGTCTCGCAGACCCTGCGGCTGCGGCTGCGGGCGGGCGGCATGCGGCCTGTACGGGTGAACGGGTCTCCCGTGCAGGTGGTGCAGGTGGTGCAGCCGACGTGGCCCTGTCGACGGGTCAGCCGGGACGGCTGTGCGGCAGGGCGGCGGAGCGTTCCCGGCCGACGAACAGGCAGCCGGCCGGCCGGAGTCGGGCGGGCTCGACCAGGTTGGCTTTCGATCAAGGGGGTGGGCGGGCATGGTGCGGACGGGAAATGGTTCGTCCTGGTGGAGGAGAGCTACGAGGACCGTGAGGAACGGCGCTGGGAGCTGTGCCTGCAGCAGGAGGCCGGAACCTTCGAGCAGGCGCAGGCGGCGGCCGAGGACATCGCTCGGACCCACCTCCCCGGAAACAGTTCGGCGTACCCCCGGTGGAGCGGGGACCACGGGCGGCGCATCTACCGTCCTCCGATACTTCAGGTCGGAAACAGGCTTGCGGGCGGCGAAGCGGTCCTTGGCGGAACCAGGTCGATGCGGGCCGACGGTTCGGCTCGACGCGAGGGTGCGTCGATGGTTCCGGTCAGCGGCGGCCGGTGGCCAGGATGACGAGGAACTGGCCGCCGCCCGCCTCGATGTCGGCGGTCACCGGCAGTCCCGGTACCAGCCGGGAGAACCGGTCCACCAGCCAGTCCGCCGCCGCCTGGGCGTCCTGCCTGGTCGGGCAGCGGCCCACCATCTCGCGGCCGCCCTTGCGCTCCAGCCGCCCGGCAACGGTGATCAGCGGCGCGGGTTCGATCACGTACAGGCGGTCCGGCCAGGCGATGACGACCTTGACCGCGCCCTTGCGGGTGTTGCACCCGCGGTGCGCGAGCCGCTCGGTGACCTTGGCCTTCCGGTCGGCCGTCCGGCTGTCGACACTGGGCCCCCGCTGGTCGTTCACCGACTTGTCGGGGTCGACCGGCTCGTCACAGACCCAGCACCGCCAGCCGTCACGCTCGGCCACATCATTAAGGAGACTCACCCGAGAAAAGTACCCTGCCCGGCCGCCGCCCCGGACCACCAGGGCCTCGGCGAAGTCCCGACACCGGCCAACACCCAGGTCACTGCTCGGCCGACTCCACGATCACCAGCGCGCCATGGCTCCCGGGGCGGACCGCGTGCGTGGTGCCCGCCGGCACCATGTACAACTCGCCCGCCCGTACCGACACCGACGTGCCGTTCACGTCCAGCTCCAGTCGGCCGTCGAGCACGATCAGTGCCTCGTCGGCGTCGTGGCTCTCCTGCTCGACCGACAGCTCGTCCATGCGCAGGACCTTCACACAGGTCTCCCCCACCTGGCCCAGCCTGCGTGAACTCCACGCCTGCGGCAGGCCGGCGGCGGTCGCCACCAGATCGACAACACTCACGGCACACCCCTCCCAACGGGCCCGTTCGGACGAGCGGACCACCCCTCGCCCCGGGACCAACGGATGCCTCGGAAACTACCCGACCCGGAGCACGAAGCGGTCGACCGTTTGGCAAAGACTTCCGCCCGTCGGCTCAAGGGCGCCACCGCAGGAGCCGGCTCAGCCACGCGTCCCGTCACGGCCCGGGAGGTACCTGCCCTGGCCGTTGACGGGAACCGAGCAGCGGCCGGCCTTCGACGCTCGAACGGGCGGCCCCGGCTCCATGACGCTGCCTCAGAAGTTCCGAAACCGAGCCGAATTGCTCCTGTGCCCGGTGTGGCTGCCGGCACAGCGCTAGCGTTCATCCCATGATCGTATGGCTCAACGGTACTCACGGCGCAGGCAAGACGACGACCAGTGCACTCGTACAGCCGCTGATCCCGGATTCACGGGTGTTCGACGCCGAGAAGGTCGGCGAGACACTCATGGACATCACCCCGGGGCTGCCCGGGACGGACAACTTCCAGCACTGGCCGCCGTGGCGGCAGCTGGTGGTCGAGACCGCCCACCGCGTACTCGACTACACCGGCGGCGTCCTGGTGATGCCCATGACCGTCCTGGTCGAGCAGTACTGGCGCGAGATCAGCGCGGGCCTGACCCGACATGCTATTCCGGTGCGGCACTTCGTCCTCCACGCCGACCAGGAAACCCTCCGCAGGCGCGTCGAGGGGGACACGCTTCTCGGCCCCTCGACCTTCCGCCTCAAGTACCTTGAGCCCTACGCCGAGGCGGCCCGTACGTGGCTGCACGACGAGGCCGAGGTCGTCGACACCACGCACCTCACACCGGCCCAGGCCGCCCTGCAGATCGCAGAAGCCGTCAGGCGTTGAGGTCAGCCCAGTAACACACCAGGTGCCCCTTGACTCCCGCCGCAGCAGAAGCGCACGCTGAGAATACAAGGTACACATCGGACATATACGTACATCAGCCCACCGCCGTCGGCGGCGGAAGCCGGACCCGACGGCGCCCGAAAGAGGCCGCTATGTCCACTGCCCGCTACGACATCCTGCGTGTCCGCATCACCGCCAAGGACGCGGAAACCCTGCGCACCCTGCTGCGCGAAGCCCGTCCCGACGTCGGCGGCCGCCCCTCCCTCGGCGAGGACGGCCGCTGCAGTATCGACGCCTACGTCCCCTCCGACCAGGTCCCGGCGCTCCGACGTGAGGGCGTGCACCTGGAGGAGGTCGAGAACGCCTCCGCGGCCGGGCGCCGCGCCCAGGCCGATGTCGGCCAGGGCGACAGGTTCGCCCCTGACGACGCCTACCCCCGCGGACTGGCCGAAAAGGTGAAGGACTGACCCGCCATGTCGTATCTCAACGTCACCGAGGTCGAGTCCGCCGTGCTCAGCCTCTCCACCGCGTTCCCCTCCCTCACCCGGCTCATCGAGCTGCCCGAACGCTCCGTCGAGGGCCGCCGCAGCCATGCCCTGGCCATCGGCGCGGAATCCGTCGCCCCCAAGGACAGCGTCGTGCTGACCGGAGGGCTGCACGCCCGCGAATGGGGGAGCTGCGAGATCCTCGTCCACCTCGCCGCCGACCTGTTGGAGGCCTACCAGGGCCACACCGGCCTCGCCTACGGCGGCGCCGCGTTCACCGGCGACCAGGTGCAGCGCCTTCTCAACGAGCTGGACCTCATCGTCTTCCCGCTCGTCAATCCCGACGGCCGACGCTACAGCCAAACCGTCGAACCGATGTGGCGCAAGAACCGCAACCCGGCCGAGGCCGACGGCGACCCGGCCCGGATCGGCGTCGACATCAACCGCAACTTCGACTTCCTCTTCGACTTCACCACCGCCTTCGCGCCGACCGCCGGCCCCCGGGTGTCGACCGATCCGCTGGACGAGGTCTACCAAGGCCCGCGGCCGTTCTCCGAACCGGAGACCCGCAACGTCGTCCAGCTGCTCGAAGCGTTTCCCCGGACGCGGTGGTACGTCGATGTGCACAGCCACTCCGAGGACATGCTGTTCGTCTGGGGCGACGACGAGAACCAGTCCGTCGAACCCGACATGAACTTCCGCAACCCGGCCTTCGACGGCCGGCGCGGCCTGGCCGGCGACCTCGCCTACGCGGAGTTCATCGAGAAGGTCGACGCCGACAGCGCCGCCCTGCTGGCCGAGCAGTTCTGCCAGGGGCTGCACAGGGTGCGCGGCCGCACGTACACGCCGATGTCCGCGTTCCACCTCTACCCGACCAGTGGGACCAGCGACGACTACGCGTTCTCACGCCACCTCGTCGACCCGGACAAGGAGAAGATCCTCGCCTTCACCGTCGAGTGGGGCAAGAGCTTCCACCCGCCGTGGAACGAGATGGAACGGATCATCCTCGATGTCGACGCCGGTCTCGTGCAGTTCTGCCTGGCGGCGATCTGAGCACCACCTGCTGAGGCGCCCGCCGTGTCGGGCGTCCTCCCCTCCATCTGCCGACCGTGGGCGTGCACAGCACAACGGCCACTGGCGCCCGGCCCGGAACAACCCCGGCCCCTCCGGTCCGGCCGGTAGCGCCGGAAATCGCCGCCCACGGACCGGACTGGCCGGTACCAACGACGCGATCCGTTTCTGCACCGGATCGCTGATCACCCATCGGATGGACACATCTCCGGTCAGGAGGCCGTCTCGGCCGGCGGGGTGTGGTGAGCCACGATGAGGTGAGCCATCCTGTGCAGCCGATGCCAGATGTGCGGACTGTCGTCCCCCGTGAGCTCGGGCAGGACCTTCTCAAGCTGGCCGAGGACGAGCCTGACGGTCCCCATACCCCGCTCGTGGAGGGCACCGCCGTTGGCGACCCACGTGTACGTGCAGCCCTCCAGTCTGGTGTCGAGCGACACCAGATCGACGCCCGCCACCTCAAGGACGTTCAACCGCTCGGGCCACGGCTCGTTCTGATGCTCCTTCCGCAAGTTCGCCACCACGGCCACCAGGTCATCAGCAGCATCCATGCCCGACATCCTCGCGGGGCCGCCACCGCAACGGAAGGGCGAGCCCACCCTCCACCGCCCGAACAGGGTCGGCCCCACTTCTTGAACGAGGCCCGCACCGGGAACACGGCCCAGTGCTCGCGACGCTACCTGGGCGGGACGGGAGCAAGGCCCGTGAAAGACTTTCGGTCATGGCTTCCCGGCCGCTCGGGGCGGGAGCACAACGGGAGGACGAGACGTGGCACTCTTCGGCAACGCGCACAAGGTGGACCCCGCAGCGGCTCAGCAGGAGTTCGCCAAGCTGTTCGGGACCGGCGAGCAGGTGCACGCGGCGTACCAGCTGATCCGCGACACGTTCATGTTCACCGACCGCCGGCTGATCCTGATCGACAAGCAGGGCATAACCGGCAAGAAGACCGAGTACCACTCGATCCCCTACAAGAGCATCACGCACTTCGCGGTCGAGACGGCCGGCAACTTCGACCTCGACGCCGAGCTGAAGATCTGGCTGTCCGGCAACCCGCTGCCGATCCAGAAGACCTTCACCAAGGGCGTCGACATCTACGAGGTGCAGGCCCTCCTGACCCAGTACGTGGTCGTCAGGTAGCCGGACGGCCTCGCCCGGGCGCGCCCGGGCGAGGCCGTTGCCAACGGTCGTGGTGGTACCGACGGCGCGGAGCACGCGGACGGCGAGGCGGCGCACAGCACCGGCGACGCCTCCTTGCGGTGCGCCGGTCGGGCGGTGGCGACGCTGGGGCGGTCACGGTGGGCGCCCCGGCGTGGGCGTGCCGGGGCGCCCGGGTTCGGGGCTGGGCGGGGCGGGTTGTTCCGCCGGTGGGTCAGCTGTCCAGGCGGCGCTTGCTGAGCCAGGCGACCATCTCGGGGTCGTGGTGGTCGAAGAACAGCGTCCTACCGGTGTCGAGGGCGGTGACGGCGGCCAGTTGGCCGTCGGTGAGTTCGAAGTCGAAGACGTCGAAGTTCTGCGCCATCCGGCCGGGGTTGACGGACTTGGGGATGGTGACGATCTCGCGCTGGATCAGCCAGCGGAGCACGACCTGGGCCACGGACTTGCCGTGCGCGTCGCCGATGCCGGCGAGGACGGGGTTGGTGAACAGGTCGTTCTTGCCTTCGGCGAAGCCGCCCCACGACTGGTGCTGGACACCGTGCTCGCGCATCAGGGCGTGGTCGGGGTCGCGCTGGAAGAAGGGGTGGGTCTCGATCTGGTTGACCTGCGGGGTGATCTCGTTGTTGATGATCAGGTCCAGGAGGCGGTCGGGGTAGAAGTTGGCGACGCCGATCGCCCGGGCCAGGCCCTCGCGGTTGGCGGCCTCCATCGCGCGCCACTGGCCGTACACGTCGCCGAAGGGCTGGTGCATCAGGTAGAGGTCGACGTGGTCGAGGCCGAGCCTGGCCAGGGAGGCCTCCAGGGCGCGGCGGGTGTTGTCCTGGGCGGGTGCGTCCTGGACCCAGAGCTTGGTGGTGACGAACAGCTCCTCGCGGGGGATGCCGCTGTTCTTGATGGCGTGGCCGACGGCTTCCTCGTTGCCGTAGGCGGCGGCGGTGTCCAGGAGCCGGTAGCCGGCGGCGAGGGCGTCGGTGACGGCCTGCTCGGTCCCGTCGGCGGGGATCTGGTAGACGCCGAAGCCGAGGACCGGCATCCGGACGCCGTTGTTCAGGGTGAGGTGCTGCACGGGGAATCTCCTGGAAGTACGGGTGGCCGGCGGAGGGCGCCGGTTCAGTCGGTGGGTCCGGTGGCCGTGGCCCGGTCGAGGTCGGGGTCGGGGTCGGGTCACTGCCGGACGTCGGCAAGGAGGACGTCGGCACGGAGGACGTCTGCGGTGAGGTCGGCGGGCTTCGGGGTGCGAGTGCGGAGGACGTCCGGTCGTCAGCGCTCCATCATCCGCATGCCGGCCTCGTTGTGGGTGTCGCCGGCGGCCGGGGGCAGGCTGCTGAGGCGGGCGAGCTGGTCGTCGGTGAGGCGGACCGCGTCGGCGCCGGTGTTCTCCTCGACCCGGGCCACACGCCGGGTGCCGGGGATGGGGGCGATGAAGTCGCCCTGGGCGAGCAGCCAGGCCAGCGCCACCTGCGCCGGGGTGGCGCCGGTCTCGGCCGCGACGGCGGCGACCCGGTCGGCCAGACGCAGGTTGTGCTCGAAGTTCTCGCCGGTGAACCGCGGGTTGTCGGCGCGGAAGTCGCCGGGGTCGAACTGCCCGGTGGAGCGGATCGCGCCGGTCAGGAAGCCGCGCCCGAGCGGGGAGAACGGCACGAAGCCGATGTTCAGCTCCCGCAGCAGGGGCAGCACCCGGGCCTCGGGGTCACGGGTGAACAGCGAGTACTCGGACTGCACCGCGGTGACCGGGTGGACGGCGTGGGCGCGGCGGATGGTGTCCGGACCGGCCTCGGAGAGGCCGATGTGGCCGATCTTGCCCTCGGCGACCAGTTCGGCCAGGGTCCCGACGGTCTCCTCGATCGGCGTGCCGGGGTCGACGCGGTGCTGGTAGTAGAGGTCGATGCGGTCGGTGCCCAGGCGCTTGAGCGAGCCCTCGACGGCGGCGCGGACGTTGGCCGGACTGCTGTCGGTGCCGCCCTCGCGGCCGGTGTGGGAGATCAGGCCGAACTTGGTGGCGAGTACCACCTGGTCCCGGCGGCCCTTGAGTGCGCGGCCCACCAGCTCCTCGTTGACGTAGGGGCCGTAGACCTCGGCGGTGTCGATGAAGGTGACGCCCAGTTCCAGGGCGCGGTGGACGGTGCGGATCGACTCGGCGTCGTCGGTGCCGGCGCCGGTGTAGCCGTGGGACATGCCCATGGCTCCCAGGCCGATCCGGGAGACGTCCAGGTCACGCAGCTCGATGTGCTTCACAGTGTTCCCTTCGTTCGATGGTCCGCGCCGGGCGTGCGGCCAGGCCGGCCGGGGCGGGGGGCTGATGGTCATGGAGTGACGGATGGTCAGAGGGTGATGAGGGCTTTCAGTGTGCGGCGGTCGGCCATCGCCCGGTAGGCGTCCGGGGTCTGCTCCAGGGGGAAGGTCCGGTCGAAGACGCGGCCGGGCCGGATGCGGCCCTCCAGGACGTCGGGGAGGATCGCGTCGATGTAGTGGCGTGCCGGGTCCACGCCGCCGGTCAGCGTGATGTTCCGCATGATCATGTCCATCCCGATCGGGCCGTCGCTGTAGGAGGGGACGCCGACCCGGCTGATCACCCCGCCGTCGCGCACCGCGCCGAAGGAGGTGGTCAGGGTCTGCATCGAGCCGACGCACTCCAGGACGGCGTCCGCGCCGCGACCGCCGGTGAGCTTGCGCACCTGTTCGGCGCCCTCGTCGCCGGAGGCGAGGACGACGTCGGTGGCACCGAACTCCACCCCGAGGTCGGTGCGGTCACGGTGGCGGCCCAGCAGCACGACCTGCTCGGCCCCGAGGCGCTTGGCCGCGAGGACGGCGCACAGCCCGACCGCGCCGTCGCCGACCACCGCGACGCTGGTGCCGGGCCGGACCCGGGCGGTGGCGGCGGCGTGGTGGCCGGTGCAGAACACGTCGGTGAGGGTGAGCAGCGAGGGCAGCAGCGCCTCGTCCACCGGGACGGGGAGCCTGACGAGGGTGCCGTCGGCCTGCGGGACGCGCACGGCCTCGCCCTGGCCGCCGTCCACGCCGTCGAACCCGTACCGGCCACCGTCGGGGCAGGAGGTCTGCAGGCCCTGCCGGCACCACCAGCAGGTGTTGTCGGCGTAGGTGAACGGGGACAGCACCAGGTCCCCGCGCCTGAGGCCGGCCACCTCGGAGCCGACGTCCTCGACGGTGCCGAGGAATTCGTGGCCCATCTGCCGGCCCGGGCCGCCGTCCGGGGCCGATCGGTAGGGGTGCAGGTCGCTGCCGCAGACCGCGGCGCGCAGTACCCGCACGACGGCGTCGGTCGGGTGCTCGATCCGCGGGTCGGGCACGTCCTCGACGCGGACGTCCCCGGCTCCGTACAGCATGGTCGCTCGCATGGGTTCACTCTCCTGGGTTCGGTCGGCACCGCCGGGCAGGGCGGAGCGTGTCGTGGGTGGACGGATCGGTTCTGCCCGGGACGGCGCACTGCGGCCATCGCAGGAACCCTCGGGCGGACGGATCGGACCTGCCCTCCAGCCAACCGCGCCCCGGCTCCCGGCGGGGCCGCGAAGCAGACCCTGACGAGGTCCCCCACGCCCGTGCCCCGCGAGGTGCCCGGTCGTAGGGTCGGGAGCATGGACCGACGCAGCGAGATCCGCGACTTCCTCACCACCCGCCGCGCCCGCATCACCCCCGAGCAGGCCGGCCTCACCGTCTCTCCGCTCTCCGGCGCCCGCCGCGTCCCCGGCCTGCGCCGGGAGGAGGTCGCCCGGCTCGCCGGCGTCAGCGTCCCGTACTACACCCGCCTGGAGCGCGGCGACGCCCGTGGCGCCACCGATGCCGTCCTCGACGCCATCGCCCGCGCCCTCCTGCTGGACGACGCCGAACGCGGCCACCTCTTCGACCTCGTCCGCGCCGCCCATGCCACCGCCGGCCAGGCACGTGCCCCGCACCGGCCCGCCCGGCGCACCCTGCGCCCGGAGCTGTGGAACATGCTGGAGGCCATGAGCGGCGTCCCCGCCTACATCCGCAACGGCCGCCTGGACCTCCTGGCCGGCAACGGCCTGGCCCGCGCGCTGTTCGCCCCGGTCTTCGACAGCCCCGCCCGGCCCGTCAACGCCGCCCGGTTCACCTTCCTCGACCCCGCCGCGCCCGCCTTCTACCCGGACTGGGACGCCGTCGCCGACCAGAACGTCGCCACCCTGCGCGCCGAGGTCGGAAGCAACCCCTACGACAAGGCCCTGTCCGACCTGATCGGTGAGCTCTCCACCCGCGGCGACACCTTCCGCGAACGCTGGGCCCGGCACGAGGTCCGCCGCCACCGGGCGGGCGCGAAGCGCATCCGCCACCCGCTGGTCGGCGACCTGACAATCAACTACGAGACGATGGAACTCGCCGCGGACGAAGGCCTGTTCCTCATCATCGGGGGCGCCGCCCCCGGCAGCCGCGATGCCGACGCACTCGGACTGCTCGCCAGCTGGAACGCCACCGGCACCGCGCGGCAGGCGCCGGCGCCTTGATCCCGCCCGCCCCGGATCACTGGCGCCCGGGCCGTGCCGCCCGCGCGTCCGGTGTGCCCGGTCGCCGGCCCGCCTCGCTCTCGCGGATGGCTGCCCAGGTGGCGGGCAGGTGCAGGCCCTCCTCGCCGGGGGTGCAGGGTTCGGCGGTGTGGACGGTGAGGGTGAGTCCGGGTTCGGCCGCCATGTCGAACCCTTCGTAGGCGAGGGCGAGAGCGAGGTCGCCGACCGCCTGGTGGTGGAAGCGTGTGGTGCCGGTGCCGTGGAGGCGGACGCTGTGGGCGCCCCGGCGGGTACGGAACCCGTCGCTGCGGGTGGGGAAGCTCGCCGCCGAGGTGAAGCCCGCCGGCCAGGGTGCGGTGGTGGAGCGCACCGCGCCCGGCGACCCGCCCCGGCACGTGGGCCTCGGCGGCACCACCGTCGTGGCAGGATACGGACCGTCAGCTCCGTGTCCGGGTCCGGGTCGGGCTCCGTTTCCGGGTCCGGGAGTACCCCACCGGTCGGGCGCAGCCACGGATGGCCGGCGGTGGGCGCAGTGACGAGTGTCCCGACCCGGCCGGTCCTGCCACCGTTGTCGACAGCACAGGAGGAGCAAGTGCCTCAGCTACTGAGGGTGCAGAACTTCAATGTCTCGAGTGATGGGATCGGTGCCGGTAACGACCAGACCCTTGAGAGGCCGTTCGGTCATGTCGATCCCGGGAAGCTGTTCGCCTGGGCCGGCGCCACGGCGAGCTGGCCCATGCGCACCGATCCCGGGGGGAGCCGGGGCCTGGACGACTACCTGACGCGGGACTACGACCGCAACATCGGCGCCGAGATCATGGGCCGCAACAAGTTCGGGCCCCAGCGCGGGCCCTGGCAGGACCACGAGTGGCAGGGCTGGTGGGGCGACGAGCCCCCGTTCCGCACCCCGGTGTTCGTTCTGACCCACCACAAGCGGCCTTCGATCACGCTGTCGGACACCACGTTCCACTTCGTCGACGGCGACCCCGCCTCCGTCCTGGAACTGGCCCGGGAGGCGGCGCAGGGCAAGGACGTCCGGCTCGGCGGCGGGGCCAGCACCATCCGCCAGTTTCTCGACGCCGACCTAGTCGACACCCTGCACGTGGCGGTCTCGCCGGTGAAGTTCGGGTCCGGGGTGCGACTCTGGGAGTCCCCCGACGAGCTGCTCGACCGGTTCCACCTGGACGTGGTGCCCAGTCCGAGCGGGGTGACGCACCACCTCTTCTGGCGCAAGTGACCGGCCCTCGGGGCCGCCCCCGGAGGTGTGCTGCTTCCGGGAGACCGCGGCGATAACGCATGGTGCCGGAGTCCGCGGTGGGGCAGGGTGCCGGGTGATGAGTGACGACGACGTTCTGACCTTTGCCCGCTTCGATTCGGTCGAAGGCCTGCTGCAGCGGGGCCGCGGTCTGGGCGCCGAGCGGGCGCTGCGGGATCCCGGGGTGGCCGCGCCCTTCGTCCACCCCGGGATCCGGCGGGACTGGCGGAGGGGCTGATCCCGCTCGTCCCCTCGCTCGGCACCCCGGACGGCCGCCGGCCCCCTCCGCGACTCATCCGGGCCGTCGACCGGCTCGGCACCCTGGCCGTACCGGCCGCACCACCCCTGTCGCGGATGCCTCACAGCGGTAGTGCGGTGGGGTCGCGTCAGCCGATCTGTTCGGCCAGGGCGACGATGATGCCCGCCGGGCCGCGGAGGTAGCAGAGCCGGAAGATGCTCTCGTACTGCGCCACCTCGCCGAGGAGTTCGGCGCCGTGGGCGCGCAGGCGGGCGACGGTGTCGTCGATGTCGTCGACGGCGAACATCACGCGATGCAGGCCCAGCGTGTTGGGCGGAGGATTCCGCGGCCCGGCGTCGGACAGTGCGGGGGTGTGGTACTTGGTCAGCTCCAGCTTGCTGTGGCCGTCCGGGGTCCGCATCATCGCGATGTCGCTCCGGACGCCGTCGAGTCCGACCGTGCGGTCCGCGAAGAGGCCTTCGATCTGCGCCCCGCCCTCCAGCTCCAGGCCGAGCTCGGTGAAGAAGGCGACCGCCGCGTCCAGGTCGTCGACGACGACGGCGACGTTGTCCATCCGCTGAACAGTCATGTCTCCGATCCTAACCACTCGACGCGCGGTGGCGCGGGATCGCCGTGACGTGACGACGGCGCAGAAATCGCCTGGCCGACGACGTCCGGTCTGCTAGCCTTCCGGAGGCCGTGCGAGAGAACGAGGAGGTGGTACCCGTGAACGCAGTATCGACATGGGTGCTCCCCTCCTCCGGGGTCACGGTCGGGCGATAGGTCGTCCGGGAGCGCCTTTCCAGTGCACTCCCGAAAGGCACGACCATGCAGTTCACCTCCGAGCAGCGCCTCGACGACGGCGTCCTCGAACGCGAATTCACCCTCGGCGAGATCCCCGGCATCCTGTGGACGCCCGCATCCGCCTCCGCACCGACCCCGCTGATCCTGATCGGCCACCCCCCGCTCGGCCTGCGCAGGATGTACCCCCGGCTGGCGGGGCGGGCCCGGTACTACGCGGCGGAGCACGGCTTCGCCGCAGCCACCATCGAGCTCCCCGGGGCCGGCGACCGGCCCCGCTGGGCCGCCCTCGATCAGGCCCGCGCCGACCTGCGCCGGGCCATGGAGGCCGGCGAGCCGGTCGGCGACGAGATCATCCAGGCCCTCGTCCTCCCGCTCGTCGAGAAGTCCGTCCCGGAGTGGCAGGGCGCCCTGGACACCCTCCTGTCGCTGCCCGGGATCGGCGGCCCGGTCGGCTACGAGGGAGGAATCATCTCCATCGGCATCCGGCTGGCGGTGGTCGAGCCGCGCATCGTGGCGGCCGGCTTCTTCTCCGGCAGTCTCGTGCCCGCCGCCATGTTCGAGGAGGCCCGCCGGATCACCATTCCCCTGCAGGTCCTGCTGCAGTGGGACGACGAAGGGAACGACCGGCAGGCGGCCCTGGACCTGTTCGACGCCTTCGGCAGCAAGGAGAAGACGCTGCACGCCAACATGGGCGGGCACACCGGCGTCCCGCAGTTCGAGCTCGCTCCCGGGGCCGCGTTCTTCGCCCGGCATCTGCGCTGACCACGGGTCGCCGCCAGACGGTAGGTGACGCTGCGGAGCAGACGGCGGGGCCCTGCGGGAGGATGTCCGCAGGGCCCCGCTGTGCGGCACCGTCAGGCCCGCCGCTGCGGGCGGACGGCCGGTTGACGGTCCGGCGCAGCCGGGTGGGTCACGCCGGCGGAGTCGCCTCCTGCGGTGCGCGGAAAGTAGTTTGTCTCCGTTCCGCACCCCGCCCTGTACGCCGCCCTGTACGCCGCCCGCGAGGAGTTCTCATGTTCGAAGAACGTCCGGGGTCCCTCCCCGGAGCGTGGATCGTGCCGTCGAGCGCCGCACGGACCGCCGGGCTGCGGACGGCTCAGCAGCCCGTGGGCGTGACGGAGCGGGCGAAGGACGTTGCCGACGGCCTCCGGCAGGCGTCCGAGGCCGCAGGGGCCACCAGGATCGTCGGCATCGACGGCACCGGTGGATCAGGCAGGACGACGTTGGCTGCCGCGGTAGCCGGACACCTCGACGGCTCCGTCGTCGTCCACGGCGACGACTTCTACCGCCCGATGCCCGACCACGAGCGCGAGCAGCTCGACGCGGAACAGGGCTACCACCGCTACTTCGACTGGGAGCGTCTCCGGGACCAACTCCTGGCCCCGCTGCGGGACGGCCGAGATGCCCGGTACCAGCTCTACGACTGGACCACCGGACAGCTCGGGGCCTGGTGCGAGATCGCCTCCGGGACCGTGGTGATCGTCGAAGGGGTCTACGCCGCCCGGCCGGAGCTGGCCCCCTACTACCCCACTTCACCGCCTACGTCGACACCCCGCGCGATGTCTGCCTGCAGCGCGTGCGAAGCCGTGGCGAGAACCCCGAGGAGTGGATCGAACGGTGGCGCGCCGCCGAGGACTTCTACCTGGACAGCACGCGGCCCTGGGCCAGGGCCGGGCTCCTCGTCAAGGGCTGCTGAGAGCAGGAGGAGCGTGTCCCCGGCTCACCGAGCCCCGTCCGGCCCGGACGACCTCACCCGGACACGGCGCCGACCACCTTTCTACCGCTGCCGCTACCGACGGGGATGCCCTCCGGGGAGGCGGCAGGCGGGCGGAACACCAGTGACCGCGTGGTGAGGTCGCCCAACAGGACTCCCCCGTTGTGCGTCTGCACCGCGTGCAGGGAGGCGAGCCCGGTGCGGATGGCGTGCGTCCATTCGGCGTCGGAGCGTGCCGACACCTCGAAGCGGGAGGTGTGTTCCCGGACCCGGGCAAGCAGGTCCGCGTCCACCGGCGCGCCCGGACGCCGGCCGGCCGCGCGCGCGTGGCGGAAGACCGCCCGGGCGACCGCCTCCTCGGCGAGGACGGCCTGAGCACCGTCCTCGAATTCGTACAGCCACGGGGCCGAGCGCCGCCTCAGGCCGACGAGCTCCCGCAGGACGGGCGACCAGCCGAGGCACACGGCGTGGGCCAGGTGCAGGGCGTCGTGCCAGCGGGCGCCGGCCACCTCCTCGCCGCCTTCCGGGTCGTCACTCTCGTCGTGGTCGATCCAGCCGCCGTCGGTGAGTGGATCACCGGCCGGGAACCCGTTGATCGTCATCCGCACCGTCTCGCCCTGCGGACAGGTCTCGGAACTCAGTGTCATCTCCAGGCGTCGCGGGATCCGCTCGCCGGCCGGGAGCCAGTCGTCGAAGTAGTCATTCATGGAACGTCACCACCGTGAAGTCGCGGCCGGGACGACCGTCCGGGATCGGATGTGCTGGGGGCGGGCTCGGTTCGGGGCTGGGGCGGGGGCGGGTCACCAGGTGACGAGCAGTTCGTCGATGCTGTAGAGGGTGAGTTCGGTGCTGAAGGGGATCTGTTCCAGCGGCAGGACCAGCTTCAGGTCCGGGATGCGGCGGAACAGGGTCTCGTACGCGATGCCCATCTCGGCGCGGGAGAGGTCGGCCCCGATGCACTTGTGCGGGCCGTGTCCGAACCCGAGGTGGCGTCCGGCGTGGCGGGTGATGTCGAAGGTGTCGGGTTCGGGGAAGGCGTCGGCGTCCCGGTTCGCGGAGTCGAGCTGGATCAGGACCCCCTCGCCCGTCCGGATCGGCTGGCCGCCGAGGGTGAGGTCCTCCAGTGCGCTGCGCTGGCGGCCGTTGACCGAGACCGTCGCGTAGCGCAGCGTCTCCTCGACCGTGGAGGCGAGCAGCTCGGGGCTCGGATCGGCCTTCAGCAGGGCGAGTTGCTCCGGGTGGAGGAGGAGCGCGAGTACGCCGAACTCCATCATGTACGAGCTGGGCCCCCACCCCGCGAAGAAGAGCACCTGGATGGTGGAGACCGCCTTGGCGCGGGTCAGCCCGTCGGTGGCCGCGTAGGTGGCGAGCAGCCGGCTCACCATGTCGTCGCCCGGCTCGCGCATCCGGAGGTCCACCAGGTGCTCGAAGTAGTCGTTCAGCTCCTGGAACGCCTGACCGCCGGTCTCCTTGGACACCCGGCGTGAGCCGATCCTGCGGCTGCCGGTCTGGAGCAGGGGCCGGTCGGCCATCGGTACGCCGAGCAGTTCGCCGATGGTGTGGGTGGCGACCGGGAGCGCGAGCGATTCGTACAGGTCGCACGGCTTGGTGCCGGCCAGCATGCCGTCGATCGCCTCGTCCACGATCCGCTGGATGGCCGGGCGGGCCTCGCGGGCCTTGCGGGCGGTGAACTCCTTGACCAGGACGCGACGTTCGATCAGGTGCTCCGGGCCGTCGACGAAGGCGAACGGCAGGTCGATCTCCTGGCGGGCCGCCGAGGTCGGCTGGGTGTGCGGGAATCCCGGGGTGCGCGGGTCCGCACTGAGCCTGCTGTCGGAGAGCGCGGCCCGGGCGTCGTCGTGGCGGGTGACGAGCCAGGGCTCGCTGCCGTCCCAGGCCCGGACCCGGACCAGCCCGCCCGCCTCCCGTAGCGGCCGGTAGGCCGGGGGCGGGTCCATCGGGCAGCGGGCATCACGCTGGAGGGAGTAGTCGGCGAGTGCGGTGGACTGGTCGGTCATGGTGTGTCCTTAAGGGATCAGAGGATCAGAGGGGTCAGTAGGGGTCAGGGGGTCGATGGGGTCAGGGGGCGCTGCAGCAGTTCGGACAGACGGGCGGCCGGGCGCAGCGCGACGGAGTCCAGCAGCGCGAGGTACCCGGTGATGAGGTCGTCGGCTTCGGCGGGGGCCACCACGCGGGTGTCGTGCTCAACCCGGACACTGCTCCGTCCGGGGTGTTCGGAGATCCGCAGGGTCAGGTCGAACCTGGAGGCGTCGGACGGCAGGTCGAGTTCGCTGACCCGGCATCCCGGCAGGGCGAGCGAGCCGGTGCTGCCGGCCGGGTGGTGGGCGAGGGTCGGCAGGGTCTGCCCGCCGTTCGACTGCGACTCCTGCTGCTGCCAGGGGAGTTCCTCCCAGGGCAGGTCCTTGTGGGCGAAGGCCCGTCGTGCGGCGGTGGCCAGCCGGTGGGCCAGCTCGGTGAAGGGCGGGTCGCCGGTGAGGTCGACGCGCAGCGGGAGGGTGCCGACCAGGAAGCCGAGCAGGTGCTCGGTCTCCGGGAGGTCGCGGTGGGCCACCGGTGTACCGATGACCAGCTCCTCCCGGCCGGCCCGTCGGCCGATCACAGCGCCGAAGGCGGCAGCGAGGACCGCGAACAGGGAGACTCCCTCGCGCCCGGCGAGGGCGCGCAGGGCTTCCTCGGTGCCGGTGTCCAGGGGGCGGGTGACGATGCGGCCGGGTCGGGCCCCTGCGGTGTCGGCGGCCGGCGGGCCGAGGCCCGGGGTTGCCCCGTCGAGTTCCAGCTGCCACCAGTGGCGCAGCTCGCGCAGGCGGGTCCCGGTCAGCTGCCCGTGCTGCCAGTGCGCCCAGTCGGCGTACTGCAGCGGGAGTTCGGGCAGCTGCGGTTCGGTTCCGGTGAGCGCGGCCGTGTAGTGGGCGGCGAGTTCGCGCAGCAGGACGTTCCAGGACCAGCCGTCCGCCACGAGCAGGTGGACGGCGAGTACCAGCAGCACCTGGTCGGGCCCGGTGCGGAGCATCCCGCTCCGGGCTAGCGGCCCGCGTTCGGCGTTGAACGGCTGTTCGGCGAACTCCCTTGCACAGGCGAGCGGTTCAGCGGAGCTGTGGCAGACCAGCGGGGTGAGTGGGAGCGCACCGGCAGGCAGTACGAGTTGGACGGGTTCGCCGGTCGCGGAGAGCGGGAAGACGGTGCGCAGCGGCTCGTGCCGCTCGACCAGGCGGTCCAGCGCCTGTTGGAGGGCGTCGGTGTCCGGCCGGCCGTCGATCCGGAAGCACCGGGCGGTGCTCTGGAGGGCGCCGGTCGGGTCGAGGGTGTGCAGGAGCCAGAGCCTGCGTTGCAGGTGCGAGAGCGGGAAGGGCGTGCCGTTGTCCGGGGCCGCCGTGCTTGTGGTGTTCAACGCTGGGCCTGGGCGGCGGCGTCGGGGATCCTGCGGGGCAGCCTGCGCAGGGGCTCGGCGAGTGCGGGTGGCGCAGCGGCGGTGTGCAGGGCGGCGGAGAGCCGCGCGACGGTCGGGTGGGCCAGGACGGTCGCCAGGTCGATGTCCCGGTCCAGTGCCCGGCCGGCCTTGGCGGCGTACCGCATCGCCAGCAGTGAGTGGCCGCCGAGCTGGAAGAAGTCGTCGTCGGCACCGACCTCGGGCAGCTCCAGGAGTTCGGCCAGGACGCGGGCCAGTACCTCGGCGGCGGGCCCGTGGTCGGCCGGACGGCCCGAGGCGGTGACCGTGGGCGGCGGCGGTACGGGGAGTCGGGAGCGGTCCAGCTTTCCGGTGGCGCCCAGCGGCCAGCTCTCCACGATCAGGATGGCCTCGGGCACCAGGTGCCCCGGGAGCAGTGCGGCCAGGGCGGCCCGCAGGGCGGCCGGCTCCAGGGTGCTGCCGGGCTCGGGTTGGGCGTAGCCCACGAGCCGGGCCTCCGCTCCCCCAGCGCGGTGCGCGACCACCGCGGCCTCGCGGACGCCCGCCAGGGCGGCCAGCGCCGCCCGTGCCTCCTCCGGCTCGATCCGGAACCCGCGGATCTTCACCTGGTGGTCGAGGCGGCCGAGGAACCGCAGGTTGCCGTCCGCGAGCCACTGGCCGCGGTCCCCCGTGCGGTAGAGGCGGGCCCCGGGTTCGGTGGAGTACGGGTCCGGCACGAAGCGCTCGGCCGTCTCGGCGGGCCGCCCGAGGTAGCCGCGGGCGACCCCGGGGCCGCCGACACAGATCTCGCCGACGAAGCCGTCGGGGACGAGGTTCAGCCGCTCGTCCAGCAGGACGGTGTGGGAGTTGGAGACCGGTCGTCCGATCGGCACCTCGGAGCCGGTCAGCTCGGCCGCGCCTGCATCGAACGCCGTTGCGTAGACGGTCACTTCGGTGGGTCCGTACGAGTTGAACAGGCGGCGCGTACCGAGGTCGAGCGCGGCCTGTACGGCGTCCGGGGGTGCGATGTCGCCGCCGACGACGAGTGCCTGGAGCCGGGCGAGGGCCTCGGGCGCCGTCTCCACCATGACCCGCAGCAGCGGGGTGACCAGGGTGACGTGGCTGATGCGGTGGCGGACGATGCGCCGGGCGATCTCCTGCGGGCCCGCCGCGGCCGGGAGCAGGTGGAGGGCGGCGCCGTTCAGCAGGGCGGACCAGACCTCCATGGTGAAGACGTCGAAGACCGTCGCGTTGGTGGCCAGCACGCTCTGGCCGGGGCCCGGGGCGGCCATGTCGGACGAGCGGAGGCGGGCGACCAGCGACCGGTGCTCGATCTGGACTCCCTTGGGGCGCCCGGTGGATCCGGAGGTGTAGATGACGTGGGCGAGATCGCGGGGGCTGCCGGGCGCCGGCGCCCCGGGCGGGCCTACGTACGACGGGTCCGGACGCGGCGTCAGGATCCGCCAGGGGCCGGCCGGCAGCCGGGTGGCTCCGTCCGGGTCGGCCAGCACGGTGCGGGCGCCGCTGTCGTCGAGCAGCGCGGCCAGGCGGGCGGGCGGATGGGTGGGATCGAGGTTGAGGGAGCCGGCCCCGGCCATCAGGGTGGCGAGCATCGCCACCACGAGCCTGGTGGAGCGGGGCAGGTGGAGCGCCACCACGTCACCCGGGCCGACGCCGGACTCGCCGAGTACGGCGGCCAGTTCGGTCGCCCGGAGCCAGAGCTGACGATATGTCAGTGTCTCGTCGTCAGCGGACACCGCCGGCGCCTGCGGGGTCCGGGCGACCCACTGGGCGACCACCTCGGGCACCCGGTCGGCCGACGGCTCGTCCTGGCGCCCGAGGGCCCGCCGCAGCAGGCGCTCGCGCTGTTCGTCCGACACCAGCGGGAGTTCCGAGAGCACCGTCCGCGGGTCGCGCACCACCGCCCGCAGGATCTCCTGGTAGGCACGCATGAGCCCGGTGACGAACCCCCGGTCCAGCTGGTCGGAGTCGAACTCCCAGGAGACGGTGATGCCGTCCAGTGCGGCGGCCGGGCTCGGCGCCACCGGCCCGTCCGAGGCGGGCACCCGCAGGACGTTGCCCGGGCCGCGGCCGATGCACCCGGCGGCGCTGTGGCGCGGAAAGGCGATGAGGTTCAGGTCGAACTTGGCCGAGCCGGTGCCCAGTCCCTCGATGACGTCGAGCGAGAACGGGGCCGCGCTGAGCCGCCCCGGCATGGCGTCATGGAAGCTGAAGGCAGCCTGCACCAGCGGGTTCACACCGGGAACGTGCTCGGCCTGGCTCTGGGCGAGGACGTCCTCGAAGGGCAGGTCCTGGTGGTCCAGGGCGGCGTGGACGGTGTGCCCGACCCGGTCCAGCAGCGCGGCGAAGGTGGGGTCGTCCGCCATCCTGCCGCGCAGCACCACGGTGTTGACGAACATGCCCATCAGGTCCTCGGTGTTCTGCCAGCGGCGGTTCGCCACTCCGGAGCCGACCAGGACGTCCTCGGCGCCCGTGCTGCGGGCCAGCAGGGCGAAGAACGCGGCCAGCAGCACGGCGTACAGGGAGTGGCCGTGGCGCCGCCCGAGGGCCTCCAGGGCGCGGGCCAGTTCCGCGTCGATCTCGACGCGCGGCGCGGCCCCCACGAACCGCCGGCCGGCTGCGGCCGCGCGCCGGGGCAGCGGCAGCATGGTCGAGGCACCGGCCAGCTCCCCCCGCCAGAAGGCGCGTTGGCGCTGTGCCTCCGGACCCTCGGACCATTCGCGCTGCCAGCGCGCGTGGTCGTAGTACTGGATCTCCAGCTCGGGCCGGCGGATCTCGCCGTACCGCTGGTGGTCCAGGCAGCCCTCCACCAGCTCGCGCAGGAAGACGTTGAACGACCAGCCGTCGTGCACCAGATGGTGCTCCGCGTGGACCAGGACGTGCTCCTGCGCGCGCAGCCGGACCAGCAGCCAGCGCACCAGCGGCTCGCCGTCCAGGGCGAAGGGCCGGACGACGAAGTCCTCGACGGCCTCGCCGAGCAACTTACCTTGCACGGAGGCCGGTTGCTCGCTCAGGTCGAGCAGCGGCAGCTTCACCGGCCAGGGCGGCTCGACCGTGCAGCGCAGCCGGCCGCCGTCGTTGTGGAAGCGGCTGCGCAGCACCTCGTGGCGGCGCACCAGGTCGGTGAGCACGGCGGACAGCGTGTCCGGGTCCAGCGGGCCGCCGATCCGCAGCGCCGCCTGGGCGTGGTAGGCGAGCGAGTCGGGGCGCAGCTCCTGCATGAGCCAGATCCGCTCCTGTGCGTAGGACGGCACCCGCCGGGGGCCGTCCGGCCGCCCGCGCACCGGCCCCGGCACGGCCGGGGGCCGCGGCCCGCCGCTCCCGGCCACCGCCAGCTCGGCCAGCGTGGCGCCGGACAGGAGGGCGGCGAGCGGCAGCCGGCGGCCGAGTGCGGCCTCGGCGCGCGCCGCGAAGCGGGTGGCCAGCAGCGAGTTGCCGCCGAGCGCCAGGAAGCTGTCGTCCCGGCCGACCCGGGCGAGTCCGAACAGGTCGGCGGCGAGCGAGACGAGCGCCTCCTCGGCCGGTGTGCGGGCAGCCCGGTAGTCGGCGGCCGCGTGCGGGTCCGGGAGCCGGGAGCGGTCCACCTTGCCGCTCGCGGTCAGCGGCCAGGCGTCGAGCACCATGACGGTGCCGGGGAGCAGGTGGGCCGGGAGGCGACGGGCGAGCTCGGCGCGCAGCCCGTCGCCGGTCGGCCGGTGGCCCGGCTCGGCGACCGCGTACCCGACGAGGTTGCGGTCGCCCTGGCCGGCTGCCCCGGTGGCCACCGCGACGGCGTCGCGCACCCCGGGGAGGGCCGCCAGCGCGTTCTGGATGTCGTCCAGCCGGATCCGGACGCCCCGGATCTTCAGCTCGTTGTCGCGGCGGCCCAGGAACTCGGTGCCACCGCCGGGCAGCAGCCGCCCGAGGTCGCCGGTGCGGTAGAGGCGGGCGCCGGGGACGTCGCTGAACGGGTCCGGGACGAAGGCCTCGGCGGTCGGGCCAGGTCGGCCGAGGTAGCCGCGCCCCACGCCCGCTCCGCCGATACAGAGCTCGCCCACCTCCCCTACGGGCACCGGCCGCAGGTCGTCGTCCAGGACGACCACCCGGACGCCCCCTACCGGACGCCCCACCGGGACCCGTTCGGCGCGGGAGTCGGCGTCGCCCTGGTGCAGGGTGGCGCAGACGGTGGTCTCGGACGGGCCGTAGCCGTTGAAGAAGCGGTGGCGGGTGCTCCAGAGCCGGGCGGTCTCGGGGAGGCAGACGTCGCCGACGCTCAGCACGACGTCCAGGTCGTCGAACTGCTCGGTGCCCAGGGTCCGCAGGACGGCGGCCGGGAGCACCGCATGGGTGACGCGCCGTCGCCGCAGGGCGGCGGCGAGCGGCTCGCCCGAGGTCTCCGTATCGGTGATCGCCTCCAGCCGGCCGCCGTGCGCCAGCGCCAGCAGCAGGTCGAAGACCGCGCCGTCGAAGGTGGGGTGGGAGAACTGCAGGACCCGGGAGCCCGGCCCCAGGGCGGGCAGGGTCTCGGCCTGGACCCGGACCAGGTTGGCCACGCCCCGGTGTTCCAGCATCACCAGTTTCGGCTCCCCGGTCGAGCCCGAGGTGGCGATCAGGTACGCGAGGTCGCCGGGGGCGGCTCCCTCCGGCTCGACCGGGCTCGCCGCGCCCGTCCCCGCCACACCGTCCCGGTCCGGTTCCGATTCCGACTCCGGCCAGGCGAGGTGCGCCACTCCCGGCAGCGCCGACTCCGCCGAGGCCGCGACCGAAACCCGGACCCCGGCCGCACGGGCGGCCTGTTCGCGCCAGGCGAGCGGGTCGCCCGGCTTGAGCGGAAGGAACGCACCGCCGGCCCGCCAGACCGCGAGGACGGCCTCGGCGAAGGCGGGCCCGCGCTCCAGGGTCACCGCGACAACGTCGCCCCGGCGCACTCCGGCCGTGCGGAGCCTGCCCGCCAGGCGCTCGCTGCTTATTCGCAGTTGACGGTACGTCCACGTCCTGTGCCCGTCGCCGAGCGCGATCCGGTCGCCGTCCGCCCGGGCGATGCGGTCGATCACCTCGCCGGCCGGGACCCATGCTTCGACGCGCGCGGGCGCCGACGCCGGCCGGTGCTCGGCCGGCCGATCCGCCGTCTTCTCGACGGGGTCGAGCCCGGCCACGGCCCAGGACGTCTCCAGCCGCAGTGCGGGCAGCAGCCGCTCGTACTCGGCTCCGGTGGGCAGATCTGGTCCGTTCATGACTCTCCCTTGGCAGGTGACACCGATGTCCTGAGGTCCTGGCCGGACCGGCCGAGCCCGCTGCGCGCGGGGCCGCGAAGTGCGGGGCCGCGAAGTGCGCAGCCGTCCCGGCGCGTTACCCCCACGTCCACGCCTACCGGCGGGCGCTGAGCGGACGCAGGTCGGTCCAGACCTGGTCGATGTGGCGCAGGCACTCCGCCTTCGAGCCGTTCGGCCCGGTGCTTCGCCAGCCGTTCGGCAGCGGCCTGCCCTTCGGCCAGATCGAGTACTGCTCCTCGCCGTTGCACACGACGAGGTACTGGGTCTCGCTCGGCTGGGACGAGCTGTCCATGCGGGTTTCTCCTGTCTGGCGGACACGTGCGCACGACGTACGCGGAGTCGGGCCCGGCCCCGTCGAGGGCCTCGTCGGCGACCTCCGCCAGCCTGCTCGCCGGCCCAGGCGGTTGCATCCTTGAGAACCCCTAAACGCACCCCGCAGATCAGAGCGGACGCGCACTACACTCACGCTCATGATCCTTTTCGGCCGCTCCCACCTGCAGCGCACTCTCGATGCGCAACTCGACGCCGCGCGCGCGGGGTTGAGCGGCGTGCTGGTCCTGAAGGGGCCGCCCGGCATCGGCAAGACGACGCTGCTGGCGTACGCGGCGGCCCGGGCCACCGGGATGCGGATCACCCAGATCGGCGGCAAGGAGGCGGAGCAGGACCTCGGTCTGGCCGGCCTGCACCGCCTCCTGCTGCCCTTCCTGCCCGACCTCGACCGGCTCCCCGCCCCGCAACGGGACGCGCTGAGGGCGGCGTTCGGACTGGTCGCGGGCATCCATCCGGACCGCCTGCTGATCGGGCTGGCGACCCTGACCCTGCTCGCGAACAGCGCCGCCGAACAGCCACTGCTGTGCGTCTGCGACGACGCACAATGGCTGGACGAGGAGTCCCTGACGATCCTCGCGTTCGTCGCACGCCGCCTGCACGCCGACCGCATCACCCTGCTCTTCGCGGTCCGCGACGCCGGTACCGGCGGCCGGCTCCTCGACGACCTGCCGCAGGCCGTCCTGCCGGAACTGACCCGGTCCGACTCCCACGCGCTGCTCTCCCAGGCGCTCTCCGCGCAGGTCGAGCAGGGCGTCGCCGAACGGATCGTCACCGAGGCCGCCGGGAACCCGCTGGCCATCCGTGAGCTCGCCGGTGACCTCGAATCACCGGCGGGCGCCGACCCGGTCCCGCTGTCCGAACGGCTGCCCCTGGGCCGGCAGCTCCAAGCCCGCTACCTCCGCCAGTCCCAGGCCCTGCCGCACCCCACCCGGACGCTGCTCCTGGTCATCGCGGCAGACCCGACCGGCGACCGGGAGCTGGTACGGCGCGCCGTCACCCGTCTGGACGGCACCGGCGGAGCCGGCGAGCTGGCCGATATCGCCGCCCCCGCCACGGCGGCCGGCCTGCTCCTGCTCCAACCGGCGCCGGCCTTCCGCCACCCACTGATCCGGTCGGCGGTCTACGACGGGGCCACGCCGGACGACCGGCGCCGGGCGCACGCGGCCCTGGCCGCCGTCACCGACGCCGGCACCGACGCGGACCGCCGCGCCTGGCACCTCGCCGCAGCCTGCGACGGCCGCGACGAGACGACGGCCGCCGAGCTCGAACGGGCGGCGGCGCGCGCCCAGGCGCGCGGCGGCTACAGCGCCGAGTGCGCCCTCCTGGCCCGCGCCGCCGACCTCACCCCCCGCGCCGCCCCGCGCGCAGCACGCCTGCTCGCCGCCTGCGAGGCGGCCCTCGCCGCCGGCCTTCCCGACCGCGCGCAGGCCCTCCTCGAACACGCCGCCTCCGACGCCGGAGCGACGCACCTGGCACGCCGCCTGCGCCTGCAGGGCGCGATCCACATCCAGAACGGCCGCGAGACCCAGGCGGCCACCGACCTGCTCGCCGCCGCCCGGGCCTACGGTCCGGATGACCGCCGGGCCGCCCGCGACACCCTGCTCGAAGCCTTCCAGGCAGTCCTCGGCGCATCCTGGCTCGGCGGGGACGTCACGGCGTCCACCGTGGCCCGGGCCGCCCTGAACCTGCCCGCCGCCGCCGGGCCACCGGACCTCGCCGACCTCCTGCTGACGGCGCACGCCACCCAGGTCCTGCAAGGGCCGATGGCGGCGGCCCCGCTGCTCCGCGCGGCGGTGAGCGCGCTGGCCGGACAGGCCACGGGGCTGCCGGACGTCCGGCTGCTCCTGCTGGGGCTGATCGCCGCGCACGAGCTCTGGGACGGTGAGGCGTTCCGCGCGCTGGCCGCGCACACGCTCGAATCCTCCCGTGACCTGGGCGCCCTCGACATGCTCCGGGTCTCCCTGCACGCCGTGGCCAGCGCGGAGACCTGGTGCGGACGGTTCACCGAGGCGGAGGGCTACTTCGCCGCCTTCCGCGAGCTGGTCGGAGCCATCGACGGATCCGGCCGGCTCGCCGAGGGCAGCGACGTGATCCTGCAGGCCTGGCGGGGAAACGAGGGGCCCACCCGCGCGGCGATGACCGCCAGGGACGTGGAACGCTCCACGCAGGCGTCAGGCGGGGTGCGCCTGCACACCACAAGGACCTCACTGGCCGTCCTGGAGAACGGATCCGCCCACTACGCGAGCGCCCTCGCCGTGGCGCGGCAGGGCTACGCCGAGGACCCCGTGTACTACGGAAACCCGGCGCTGGTCGAGATGGTGGAGGCCGGGGTGCGCAGCGGCGACCAGGACGCCGCACGCGCCGCGCTGCTGCGCCTCACCCCGCGCGCGAGCGCCGCCGGCACGCCCTGGGCCCTGGGCCTGCTCGCCCGCTCGCAGGCACTGCTGGCCGACGACGTCGAAGCCGGCCCGCTCTACCGGCAGGCCCTCGGCCACCTCCGGAGCACCGACATCCGGACCGAACTCGCACGCACCCACCTGCTCTACGGGGAGTGGCTCCGGCGACGGCGGCACCGCGGCGAAGCCCGTGAGCAACTGCGCACCGCTTTCCAGCTGTTCAGCCAGATGGGCGCGCACGCCTTCGCCGAACGGACCCGTCACGAACTGCGCGCCATCGGTGACAAGACACCCCGTCGGACCCCCGCCACCGTCAGCGAACTCACCCCTCGCGAAGGGCACATCGCGGGGCTGGCCGCCCGTGGCGACACCAACCAGGAGATAGCCACCCAGCTGTTCATCAGCGCCAGCACCGTCGAGTACCACCTGCGCAAGGTGTTCCAGAAGCTCGCGATCACCTCGCGGCGCCAACTCTCCCGGGTCCTGGAGCAACCGGTCGTCTCGTGATCCGGCGGAGTCCACTGCGATGCCCCGCCCGGCAGCCCACGTGTGCCGCGCCGGCCCCCACCTCCGGCGCGGGTTACCGGGCCGGACCGGTCAGCGTCTCGATCGGCAGCGACGGGCAGCGGGCCTCCGCCCGGGTGCGGCTCGCCAGTTCCTCCGGGGGTTCGGCACCGTCACGTACGGCCGCGACGTAGGCCTTTGCCTCCTGGAGGCTCAGCCGCGGGGCCTGCTTGCGCAGGTGGCTCATCGCGGCCACGACGCCGGCGGAGTGGACGAGCGCGTGCACGGCCCGGGCCAGTGGATCAGGCCGCCTGATGCCCCTGGCCTGCAGGAGGTAGTGCTCCTCCCAGCCCTCGTCCTCCCACTGGACGGCGGGCACGTGGTGGATGCTCCCGTCATGCCGGTCCACCAGGTAGTGGCCGCCGACGAAGCTGCCGCGCGGGTCGCGGGCGCGGGCCTGCTCCGCCGAACGCCAGAAGACCAGCCAGCCGACCGCGCGTTCCTGTACGTGGTAGACGTCCGGTGTGGGGGCGGGCCCCGCCCACGGCCACGTCGGCAGTTCTCGGGCCAGGTAGGACTCGATGAGCTCGACGGCGCGTTCCTCGGAGATCACGCTCCCATCATTCACTCCTGGTCAACCGGTTTCGGACTGCGCACCGGTGTCCAGGTTCCCGGCCGTGGCCGTCTCGGCCACCCTGCCTGATCCGGGATCACCTGTCCCGGGTCGGTGGCCGGCCCGCGCCAGGGCCGCTGCGGCCCCCGGGAACGGCGCCGTCCCCGCCGGGCGGCGGGGACGGCGGTCGGGCGGGGATCCCTACGACCCCGCCGCCGGCAGGCCCGCCGCAAGGCGGTCGGGCCACCTGCGGTGCGGGGTCGAGGGGGTCAGGACGCGGGGCAGGTGTCGGCGGTGGTGAGCAGGGCCGCGGTGCTCTGGGCGATCGTCAGGTGCACCCCGGTGAGGAGGTGCAGCGAGAGCGCGGTGACGGTGACGCCCTTGCCTCCGGCGACGGGTGTCTGCTGGTTGACGACCAGGGAGCCGACCAGGGGAAGGCCGATGGTGGTGTTCGGTGGGGTGTCGGCGGAGACGGCCACTCCGGCGACGCGGAGGTTGACCAGGGTGGTCGCGCCGGTCAGGTCGATCGCTCCCGGTCCGGTGCCGGTGAGCGGCTGCCGCGCCCGGGCCGAGGTCCCGACGAGGTCGGCGGTGACCAGGCCGCCGAGCAGGTTGATCCCGGTGGTCCGGGCATGGGCCGCGGCGGTGCGGGTGCCGTCGGCGCCGACGGTGCCGGAGGCGTCGGTGGTCAGCACGCCGAGGGTGCCGACGGTGCCGAGGCCGGCGCTGAGCACCGTGTGGCCGTCCTCGCCCGGCAGCGGGGTGCAGGAGTGGGCGGAGGCGGCGAGCGGGCCGATGCCGACGAGCGGCGAGGTGAGCCGCACGCCGTGCGAGCGGGCGTCGAAGACGGGCGCGTCGAAGGTCACCGAGGCGCAGCCGGGCAGGTCGACGCCGACCCGGGCGGTGATCGACGACCCGCACACCTGGTAGGTGCCGCCGGTGGTGGAGGTGAGCCGGACGGTGGCGGTGCAGGCCTGCTGTCCGGCGGCCAGGTCACCGTGCACGGTGACCGTGCCCTGCGCGGCGTCCACGGTGGCCGTGCCGGAGCCGCAGCCGGTGGCGGCGCTCGCGCCGTCGGGGAGCAGGCCCGCGGGCAGCTGCGCGGTGAAGGACCAGCCGTTCTTGGCGGCCAGTTCACCGGTGTTGGTGACGGTGAAGGTCAGGGTGCTGGGCGCGCCCACCGGCAGTCGCGCCGGCGCGAAGCCCTGGTCGAGCTGCGGGGTGGTGTCCAGCAGCCGGATGTTGTCGATCGCGCCGTCGTTGCCGCCGCCGCCGGCCTGCTCGTTGACAAGCCGGATGCCGGCCGAGTCGCCGGTGAACAGGACCGAGCCGTTGCTGGCGTAGGTGCCCACCGAGGTGCCGTCGATGACCTGGCCGGGGTTGCTGCAGGGGTCGATGGGCGAGCTGAACGCGGCGCGCGCGTCGCTGCCGTCGAGCAGGTAGAAGGCGAGCAGCGGGTGGCGGGCGAAGCAGTTCTGGGCCGCCGCGTCCACCGAGAAGGTCAGGAAGCGGTTCTGCGCGCTCAGCGGGATCGGCTGCACGGTCTGCAGTTGGGTGCGCCCGGCCCCCGGATCGCCCGCGGTGTAGGCGGTGAGCGAGTGGTTGGTGGAGGCGTCGCCGCCCGCCCAGGTGCCCAGCGCGGCGGCCATCTGCTTGTTGGCGCTCCAGTAGCCGCCGCAGTTGACGCCGGCCGGCGGGGCGGCGGGGCCCTGCGCGGAGACGATCAGGCCGTTGCAGGAGGTCAGCCAGGCCGGATCGGCGGTGTACGTCTCGGCGAGCGGCGCGGCACCGGTGTAGTCGGTCAGCAGCGCCACGGCCGCGCCCTGGCCGTTCTCGAAGCCCTCGGTGAACACGGTGACCGGCGCACTCGGTGTGCCGGGGTTCCCGGGTGCGTTCGCCTCGGCCGGCCCGATGGCGGCCAGCGATCCGGCGGCCAGCACGGTGACGCCCAGCAGCGCCGTGGCCACCCGGCCTCGCCACCGGCCGCCCGCCCGGCCGGCTTCCCGCCTGCGGATCCGCTTCCTCGGCGCCGTGCCCGCCGGACCGACGCCCGTTCCCGCCGGCTCGAAGCCCTTGATCCCGAACCCCTTCATCCCGAACCCCCTCTTCCGGCGTCCGACCGCTCGCCACGGCCACACCGCACCGACGCGACGGACGTCCTCGGCCACCTTCCCCGCCCGACGGCGCTCCGCGCACCGGCTCGCGGCACCCCAGCTGGTGCGCGGACAGGGTGCGCGCGCCGTGCAAGCCGGTGCGTGCTGCCACGAGCCCGGGGGCCGCCGGACCACTCGGAGGAGCTGGGTTTCGGGAGCGGACGGGTGACAACGGGGATGCGAATGCGATGACAGTGCGCCGCAACCTACGGGTGAACTCTTCCTGAAGAACATCAAGTCACCTGAACAGCAGAAGAATTGACGTGTTGCCGAACGGCGGGCCGGTACCCAGGATTGGGCGCGCTCCGTCCGCTCCGCCCGGGAGGGCCACCGTCATGCGTACGTTCACCGCCCGCGTGCTCACCGCCGTCACCGCCGCAGTGTGCGCGTCCGCACTGTTCGCGCCGGCCGCCGTCGCCGATCCCCCGGTGATGCCCGCCGCCTTCGACCTGGTCGGCGTCGGCACCGACACCACCGAGGACTTCATGAACCAGACCTCGGCCGCCTACGACGCGGCAGTCTCCACCGGACTGCCCAGACTGTACAGCTGGGACGCCTACGCCTCGCCCCCCGTGATCACCCCCAAGACCGGCGCGACCAGCATCCTCCGCCCGACCAGCGGCGGCGCGGGCCTCAACGCGCTGAACGGCAACACGACCGCCACCGTGGACTACGTCCGCACCGCCCGCCCGCCCGTGCCCACCGACCCGACCGGCCTGTCGTTCATCCCCTTCGCCAGGGACGCCGTCACCTGGGCCGCACCGCTCGGCGGCCACGCTCCCAACAACCTCACCACGACGGACCTGCGCGCCATCTACAACTGCTCCGTCACGAACTGGAACCAGATCACCGACGTGCCGGGCTACTTCGGCCCCAACGCCGTCATCAGGCCCTACCTGCCCCCGGCGGGATCCGACACCCGCTACTCCTTCCTGAAGGCCATCGGCGTGACCGTCGTGGGCACCTGTGTGGTCTCCGGGCCCCAGGCCGACCGCGGCACCGACCCGGCGCTCAACAACGCCGACTCGGTGTTCCCCTACTCCGTGGGCACCTACATCGCCCAGGTGTACCGCGGCCACGGCACCGCCACCGAGACCCCCGGTCCGCTCACCGTACGCAAGGTCAACGACATCGCCCCGATCACCACCGGCCAGGACATCACCCCCACGTTCGCCACTGGCCTGTACGGCAGGCTGCTGTACCACGTGGTGCGCACCAGCGAGTACGTGGTCACCGACGCCCACGCCACCGCGCTGAAGAGCGTCTTCGGCCCCCAGGGCTGGATCTGCGCCCACCCGCTGGTGATCGACGACTACGGCTTCATCCCCGGCTGCCCCGGCCCGGTCGTCACCACCTGACGGGAGCGGTACGCGCAGGCGAACGGCGGGGCGCCCCCCGGTCGGTGGCGGCCCGCAGCCGGTCGGCGGTCCCGGTCAGACGGCTCCGCCGTAGTACGGGCCGTAGTAGCCGGTGTACGCGTCCTGGTAGACGTCGCCGTCGGCGTTGTGCTTCTCGGGGTCGTACTCGGGGCTGCTCCTGATCTCGTCCTTGGTGCGGTCGACGTAGACCTTCCGGTCGTCCGGGTCGACCTGGACGACGGTGCCGGCCGGCAGCAGGACGTGCCTGCCGAAGATCCACGGACCGGTGTCGACCACCAGGTAGCGGGAGCCGGACTCCTCGGACAGCGTGTCGATCTTCCCGATGCGGCCGTCGGTGGCCTCGACGTGAAAGCCGACCAGGTCGGTGCCGGAGACGTGGCCGGACGTGCTGCGGAACTCCCAGATGTCGATGCCGCTCATGGCGCCTCCTCCGTTGTACGGCGCCGCGCGGGCTGCTCCCGGCGCGGCGCTCTCCACCCCGGCTGCCCCGCTCCCGGCAGGTCACACCCGGCACCACCGGCACGGCCGACAGCACGACGGCCGTGAGGTCGCGTGCCGGGGCCCGGCCGTGGCTGCCGCCGGCCGAGGCCGGGATCCCGTAGAGTCGGCCGATGGCGAAGTACTTCAACGTGCACCCGCAGACCCCCCAGGCCCGCACCATCGGCACCGTGGCCGAGAGCCTCCGGACGGGGGCCCTCATCGCGTACCCGACCGACTCCAGTTACGCCCTGGGCTGCCGCCTGGGCAACCAGGAGGCCCTGGAGCGGATCCGGTCGATCCGGCGTCTCGACGACCGCCACCACTTCACCCTGATGTGCGAGAACTTCGCTCAGCTGGGGCAGTTCGTCCACATCGACAACGACGTCTTCCGGGCCGTCAAGGCGGCGACGCCGGGCAGCTACACCTTCATCTTCCCCGCCACCAGGGAGGTGCCGCGCAAGTTGCTGCATCCGAAGAAGAAGACGGTGGGGGTCAGGATCCCCGACCATGTGGTGACCCGGGCGCTGCTCGCCGAACTCGGCGAACCCCTGGTCTCCAGCACGCTGCTGCTCCCCGGTGAGGACGAGCCGATGACGCAGGGGTGGGAGATCAAGGAGCGACTCGACCACGTGCTGGACGCCGTGGTGGATTCCGGCGACTGCGGCACGGAACTGACGACGGTGGTCGACTTCTCCGGCGACGTGCCGGAGATCCTCCGGCACGGGGCCGGCGACCCGTCGCGTTTCGAGTGACGCTGCGCGCGCGATCCGGCTGACGGGCCGTCCCGATCGACGGACCACCGGGCCTTCGCCGTACCGGCCGCCCCCGCGCGGGGCCCGGAACGCGCGCGGCCG
>NZ_JBHUWW010000018.1:0-87317 GCF_042669755.1 Kitasatospora sp. NPDC057223
ATCGGCAACAACGGATGGATCACCATCCTCTGGTGCCTCACCCTCGCCACCCTCGGCTACCGCTGGTCCAAAGCCGCATTCGACCGCGACCCGAAATAACTCCATGCCCCAGCTCGTCCCGCCCCGGGGCGGCGTGCTCCGACACCGAGTCGGCGTACGCCGCCCCGTAGGCGTCGCGGCGGCACCGTCGGCCTGACCGCTTCCGGCGTCCGCAGTCACCCGCACGTCGATCACCCCCGGCCGGGCCGACGGCGGCTACGGTGGCCGCCATGGCCGGTGAAAGAGATCTCGCGAAGCTGCTCAGCGGAATGCACCCCGTGCTCAACCCGGGCCGGTACGTGTACTGCACGCTCCCCGGGAAGGTGCCCGCGGGCATGCGGCCGGTGGTGACGGTCGCCGAGCCCGAGGGCGTCACCGCGGTGGTCGCCCAGGAGGAGGCCGACGAGCTCGGCCTGCGGTACGAGTACGTGGCCGCCTGGATCACCCTGCGGATCCACTCCGCCCTGGAGGCGGTCGGCCTCACCGCCGCCGTGTCCGGGCGCCTCGCCGAGGCCGGGATCAGCTGCAACGTGGTGGCCGGCTTCCACCACGACCACCTCTTCGTCACCGCCGACGACGCCGACCGCGCCGTGCGGGCGCTGGAGGACCTGGCCGCCGGCCGGGCCTGACGGGCGGCACCCGGGCGGCCGCGCCTCCCCGGACGGCTGAGCGCCGATGGCCGCGCCCGCACGCCGCTCGGAGACTGGGAAGCGCTGAGCGCCGCCCCGGCCGGTCAGCCCCCACAGGAAGGGAGACCGACCCCATGGCGGTCTGCGACGTCTGCAGGAACGACTACTGGCTGTCCTTCGAGGTGAAGACGATCACCGGCGACACCTACACCTTCGACAGTTTCGAGTGCGCGACGGAGAAGCTGGCGCCGCGCTGCGAGCAGTGCCAGGTGAGGATCGTCGGCCACGGGGTGGAGGTCTCCGGACGCTTCTTCTGCTGCGCCAACTGCGCCCGCGTCAACGGCGGCCTCGGCGAGCAGATCCGCGACGCGGTCGGCGCCCACCCGTCCTGACCCGGTGCGGTCCACCGGGGGCGGCGCGGCGACCTGCGCCGCCCCCTCGGCCCGGCAGTCGGTTGCCCTGGTCGGTGACGGCGGGAGCGGCCGCACGAGCGAAGCCGTCCACCGTCCGGACAGCGTGGCGCACGGCCCACCGGCGCATCCGCCACGCGTTCCGGCTAGCGGCCGGGCGGGCGGTGCGGCGGGGGCTCGGTCGTGTACCGGGTCACCGCACTGACGGCGATCGACTCGTGGTCCGCCAGCGTCATCCTCAGCTTGCCGCCCTCGCTCCACAGGACGTTCACCCCCTGGAGATCCTTGGTCGCCGTGGCGACACGGAGCGTCTCGGGGTGGGCCGCGAACGCGAGCAGCAGCTCCAGCTCGGCGGCGGGCAGGCCTGCACCGGCCGGGCCGGGCCCGGTCCTCTGGAACCCCGCGGCCTTGTCCAGGAAGTCCCTGGCGATCGCGGTGCCCGCCTCGACCCGGCTCACCGTGGCCACCACCCGGCCGTTGACGTCCGCCTTCACGATGACCGCGATCGCCAGGGCCACGACCGCCACCAGCAGCGCCGTACCGGCCACGATGGCGGTCTTCACCTCGGTGCCCTGCCCGTCGAAGTCGGCCCAGGCGGTACCGACGACGGCGGCGCCCCCGGCGGCGGTCAGCCCCGTCCAGACCTTGGTGACCGCCAGCGCACCCGACTTCAGCACCTGGACGCTGTAGGGCGTCCTGAGCAGGCCCCCGTCGGTCGGCTCGTCGTCGCCCAACAGGTGCAGTCTCTGCAGGAGCCCGGCGATCGGATCGGCCAGGTCCGCGCCGCTCACCGCATCGCCGGGCCACTTGATCTTCGCCATGGGACCTCGCCTGTCGAGAGCGGCACCGGCCCGCTGCCGGGTCACGTGCACCGGTTGCGCATCCGGCCGTGCTCCCAGCATCGGCTCCGCGCCTGCGGCCGTCGCGGCCGTCGCGGCCTGCGCGGCCTGCGCGGCCGAACGGGCCCCAGAGCCTACCGGCTGCTCCCTGCCGCCAGCACCCGCAGCAGCCGGGCCACCTCGGCGGCGACGGACTCGCGAGCCGGACCGAAGTACGTACGAGGGTCGACGAGTTCGGGCCCGGCGGCCAGGCCGGCCCGGAGCTCGCGGGTGAACACCCGGTTCAGCTGGGTGCCGATGTTGACCTTGGTGATTCCGGCCCGGACGGCCCGGACGAGGTCGTCGTCGCCGACACCCGAGGAGCCGTGCAGGACGAGCGGTACCGGTACGGCCTCGCGGAGCCTGGTGATCAGCGCGAAGTCGAGGACGGCGTCGCGGGTGCGCATCGCGTGCGAGCTGCCGACGGCGACGGCGAGCGCGTCCACGCCGGTCGCGGTCGCGAAGGCGTACGCCTCGGCCGGGTCGGTGCGGACGCCGGGCGCGTGGGCCCCGTCCTTGCCGCCGATCTCGCCCAACTCGGCCTCCACGAAGACGCCGTGGCGGCGGCACAGGGCCACGGCCGCCACCGTCGCCGCCACGTTCTCGGCGTAGGGCAGGCGAGCGCCGTCGAACATCACCGAGGTGAAGCCCAGTTCCACGGCCTCCGCCACCAGCTCGGCCGACTCCGCGTGGTCCAGATGGACGGCCACCGGGACGCTCGCCGCGCGGGCGGCGGCCAGTGCCGCCAGGCCGATCGGGCCCAGGGCGCCGTGGTAGCGCACGGCGTTCTCGCTGATCTGCAGGATGACCGGCCGGCCGGCCCGCTCGGCGCCCGCCACCACGGCCTGGACGTGTTCGAGCTGGATGACGTTGAACGCCCCGGCGCCCGTACCCTCCCGGGCGGCGGCGACGACGATCTCGTGACTGGCTGCGAGCGACATGGGTCTCCTGCACGGGTGCGACGGCTCGGAGGCATAGCTGAATGCTTCTTCTTGCATGATTGATAGCCTGTTCGAGCATAAATGTGCAAGCCGTGCTCATGGCTCAGAGGCGGTCCGACCGGCGCCGGACCATTGCCCGAACCAGTACACGGCAGGGCGAGGCCCCCATGGGCGAGGCGCACGTCGGAGTGGCGTGCTCGATTCTGCGTGATTCCTGCCCATGCCGAGCGCTTGCGTACGCACCTCTGCATGGGCGATTTCGACGGCGTCGACCTCGAACCTCAAGGGCATCGGCGGCCCCGGGAGCAAAAGTGGTCGAGCGGGCCGGAAATCTGCCGTACTGTTGGGTTTACCGACGCGGGGTGGAGCAGCTCGGTAGCTCGCTGGGCTCATAACCCAGAGGTCGCAGGTTCAAATCCTGTCCCCGCTACTCAGTAGCACAGCAGGCCCGGAGGATTCGTCCTCCGGGCCTGCTGCTTTTTCGGGGTGACACGCGCGGGGGTGCGCGGATGAAGTCGACGGGGAGGACCGCTGCGCGGCCCATCCTCCCGTCCGGCCGGCCGTTCGGCACCGGGCAGAACACACCGGCGGCTGGTCCCGGGCATCGGCGTCCACACGATGTCCGTACCGGCCGACCTGCTCACCGGGGCGCCGCTCGACGAGCAGCTCCAGCCGTTCGCCCGAAAGTCGGAGCCGGAGCCGGAGCCGGTGGCCTGGCCTGCCCACCCGGTGCTGGTGGCCTACTGCGTGAGATGCCTGGGGCAGGCGCAGGGCGGCCAGGAACCACTGGCCAGCGGAGCGGGGTCCACGGGGGCGAACTCGGCAGCGGCACTCGGGGCGCCGAGCGGCTGCCCGTTGGCGTCCACCCGGTAGGTGCGGATCCACATCCGGCCCACCGTCCGGCCGGATATTTCCGCAGTCATGCTGCTGCCAGGGGCGGCAACGTCGACGCTCGTGACCATGGAACCCTCCTTCTGCCTTCCGCTTGCCTTCATTCAACAAATGGACGAACAAATTACCGTCTTGTGACCAACACCTCGAAGGTACGGCACAGTGGGGCGAATATGAAGGGTGTTGACCGCCTATGTCGTAGTCGATCATTCGACTCATGAAGACACTGCTGCTAGGTCATATCGATTGACTACAGATAGCGACGACAGGCGGAGCCCAGAACGCGAACCGGGCCCGGCGGACCAGGCACTCCGAGCGGGCGCAGCGTGCCGGACGACCGAGCGGTGGGCTCACTGTGACCGGGCGTCAGGTACGGGCACGCGTGCTTCCAGCAGGCGTTCGGGCGCGGAAACGCGACGTCCGATTTCCGCCGGACGCGGCTGCCCGCAGCAGGCAGGGTGGTCCATGGCGGAAACCGGCGCACCCGGATGCCGAACGCCTGACACGCCCCGAGAACAGGACCGCGCCATGACCCTCTACACGACGATTCCCAGCCCGCTCGGCGAGCTGCTGCTGACCGGCGAGGAGTCCCCCACCGCCGCCGGCGGCACCGCCCTCGCCAGCCTCTCCACCCCCGGCCAGAAGGGCGGCGCGGTGATCCAGGACGACTGGCGGCACGCCCCCGAGGCGTTCACCGAGATCGCCGCCCAGCTCCAGGCCTACTTCACCGGCCGGGCCACCGGCTTCGACGTCGAGTACACCTCCCGCGGCACCGACTTCCAGCGCCGGGTCTGGGCCGCCCTCGACGCCATCCCGCACGGCACGACCACCACCTACGGCCGGATCGCCGCCCAGGCCGGATCGCCGAAGGCGGTACGCGCGGTCGGCACCGCGATCGGCGCCAATCCGCTGCTGATCGTCCGGCCCTGCCACCGGGTGATCGGCGCCGACGGATCGCTGAGCGGCTACGCCGGCGGCCCCGCCGCCAAGCGGCACCTGCTCGACCACGAAGGCGCCACCCGGACTGCCTGACCGCCGCGCCCTCCCCCTAAGGACGTCACCTCCGTGATCACCGGACCCACCGAAACGCAGCACGGCCGCTCCGTGGACGGCGCCGACTGGCCGGCCGTCGCCGCCGAACTCGACGCCCACGGCTGCGCACTCACCCCGCAACTGCTCACCCCCCAGGAGTGCCGCGAACTCACCGCGCTCTACGACCGGCCGGAGCGGTTCCGCACCACCGTGGACATGGCGCGCCACCGCTTCGGCTCCGGTCAGTACCGGTACTTCGCCGAACCGCTGCCCGAGCCCGTCCGGGCCCTGCGCCGGGCGCTCTACCCGCACCTGCTGACCGTCGCCCGCGACTGGGCAGCACGGCTCGGCCGCCCCGCGCCCTGGCCGGACAGCCTGGACGAGTGGCTCGCCCTCTGCCACGAGGCCGGCCAGGTGAAGTGCTCGCAGATCCTGCTGCGCTACGAGGAGGGCGACTGGAACGCGCTGCACCGCGACATCTTCGGCGAGATGGTCTTCCCCTTGCAGGTCGTCATCGGCCTCGACGAGCACGGCACCGACTACACCGGCGGCGAGTTCCTGCTCGTCGAGCAGCGCCCGCGTGCCCAGTCCCGCGGCACCACGACCGTGCTGCCCCAAGGCCACGGCCTGGTCTTCACCACCCGCGACCGGCCGATCCGCTCCGCCCGCGGCTGGTCGGCCGGGCCCGTCCGGCACGGGGTCAGCACCGTACGCTCCGGCCGCCGGCACGCCCTCGGCCTGGTCTTCCACGACGCCTGACCGAGCCGCCCCGTGACCGCGACCCCGCGCACCTACACCCTGACCGGCCCGGACAACCGCCCGTACCCCAGCCCCGTCCCGGGCACCCTGGGCGGCCACCGGCCCGGCCGCCTGTACGGGCGCCTGGACTGCCCCTCCGCCCGGCGCGCCATCGCCGCCGGCGGCTACACCCGCCACCGCGTCTTCTTCCCCGACGAACCCACCGCCGTCGCCGCCGGCTACCGGCCCTGCGCCGTCTGCCTGCCCGGGCCGTACCGGCGGTGGAAGCACACGGCCGGAGGCCACCCGATGCACCCCCGCTCCCCGCTGCTCCGCCCCGCCGGCACGCCGGCCCCCGGCGATCCGCCCGCACCCGCACCGCACACCGAAGCCGAACTCGCCGCCCTGCTCGCCCTGTTGACCGCCCAGCCGGCCGGCATCCGGACGGTCGCCGTCGGCCACAGCCGTGACGAGGCGTCCCGCGCCGCCGCCACCGCCTTCACCGAGGCCTGGCAGACCGTCGAGGGCGCCTGCATCCTCGCCGTCGTCGACTGGCCCGAGCAGGCCGCCTCCTGGCTGCGACCGGCCCGACGGCTCACCGCCGAGACCCCGGACGCCTGGGTCATCGCCGCGGCCGGCCCCGGCTGGGCCCAACTCGCCCGCCGGCTGAGGCACAGCACCGACTGGGACCCGGCCCGCACCTTCGCCTTCGCCTCCCTCGCCGACCCCCGCATCGCCACCCTGACCGGCCCCGGCATCCTGGACGGCCTGCGCGGCGCCACCGCCGGGGGCGGCGTCTGGGACGTCAACGGCTGAGCCCGGCAGCCGGACTGCCCTGGATCCCATCGACGGCCGGCATCCCGGAACGCAAGGTCCCATCGCGATCGGAGGGACGTGGAAGCCGGCCCCGGTACCCGGCCCCGGGTCAGGGGCCGTCACCGCTCTCAGCGGAAGACGTCGATGTGCTCCGTCAGAAACGCCTCCAGCCCGCGCGGGGCACGCCCCAGCAGCCGGGCGACCGTGTCGGTCGGCGTCTCCGGCCGGGTGATCGCGAGCTGCTGGATCTCCACCACGTGGTCCGCCAGCCAACCCGGCAGTCCGCCCTCCGCGCCCAGCTGGGCGCGCAACTGCTCGGGCGGCAGGTCCAGGTGGCGGACAGGCCGCCCCCGCAGCCGGCCCAGCAGCTCGGCGAGCCGGCCGAAGGAGCAGGTCTCGGCGCCGGTCAGGCTGTACGTGCCGCCGGCCAGGCCGGGCCGGGTGAGGACGGTGGCCGCCACCTCGCCGATGTCCCGGCAGTCGACGTAGTTGCACGGCGCCCGGCCCATCGCTCCCACCACCAGGCCGCCGTGGGCCACACCCGGCCCGAGCAGCAGGAGGTTCTGCATGAACGCGTAGGGCCGCAGGACGGTGGCGGTGACACCGGCCGCACGCAGCCGGGTCTCGACGGCGTGGTGGCCGCGGGCTATCGCGACCGGGGAGTCCGGTTCGGCGGCCGGGGAGGAGATCTTGACGATGTGTTCGATCCCGCTGTCCAGGGCGGCATCGATGGCGCTCAGCTCGAACTCGACCTGCCGCGGGCCGTTCTCCATGGTGAGGAACAGCTGCCGGCCGCCGCTGAACGCGGCCCGCAGCGAAGCGGGGTCGGCCGCGTCCGCGACGTGGGCCTCGACCAGTGGGCCGGCTGCGGCGCCGAGGCGGGCGCGCAGTCGCTGCCGGTCGCGGCCGAGGGCCCGACAGGGCACCGCCCTGTCGGCCAGGCTGCGCACCAGTGCGCCGCCGGTTGCTCCGGTGGCTCCCATGACGATGATCATCGGTTTCCCTTCAGGGGTCGGGTGGTGAAGCGGCCGCGCCAGCGCCAGCCGACGATGGTGGTGGCGAGCGCCGCGGAGAGCGGCAGGTCCAGGGAGAGGCGGTCGAGCCACGGCCCCTGGGACAGCCCGGTCCATCCGGGCAGCCACCGCTGGGCCGCCAAGGCGCAGGCGAGGGCGAGAGCGGCCGCGAGGGCAGCTCCGGCCAGTGACAGTGCGGCCCGACGGGCCGGCCCGGACGAGCGGCGGCGGCCGAAGCACTGCAGCCAGCCGCCGGCCAGCAGGGCGACCACCGCCGAGGTTCCGGCTATCGAGGTTCCGGCCGCCCACAGCAGTTCGGTGTTCCCTCCGACGAGCGCGCCCGCACCCGCCGTCACCGCGGGCGCGAGGTAGGCCGCCGCGACCTCGCGCCGGAGCAGGAACGGCGGCGGAGCGCCGCTCCGTCCGCCCGGCCGCTCGCCCACCCGTTCGTTCACCTGGTCCACATTGGTCATGCGATCCTCCCGAGAACGTTTGATTAGCTGCCTAACTACATGGGCCGAAAAAAGCCCTCCGGCCGGCGGCGGAGGGCAGCGTCGCCGCCCGCCCCTATTCCTCCAGCAGGGCGCCGACACCCTGCACGATCCGCTCCAGCAGCTCCAGGAACGTTCCGCGCTCGGCCTCGGTGAGCCCACCGACCATCGCCTCCAGTCGCTGGAAGTGCTCCGGCGCCATCTCCCGCAGCCGCTGCGCGCCGCGCGCCGTCAACACCACGACAGTCCCCCGGCCGTCCTCCCTGGAGGAGCGGCGAGCCACCAGGCCCTCCCGCTCCAGCCCGTCCACCAGACCGGTGACCGTCGCCCGCGACACGCCGAGCCCGGCCGCCAGCTGCGAGGGCGACTTCTCGCCGCCGCAGTCCTCAAGATCGGCCAGCAGCCGGTAGCGGCCGGTGGAGAGGCCGAACCTGCCGAAGTGCACTTCGCCCGCCTGCCCGAGCCGGGCCCCGGCGGCCATCAGCCGGACCGCGACCAGAACGGCCTGCGGATCGGCGGTCAGCCCGTAGTGCCGGATCTGACGCGCAACCTGATCCGGTGTCGGCCGGGCGGAGTCATGATCGGGTCCCTGGGGCATGAAAGTAATATGGCAGCTAATCACCTGCTCGGTCAACCGCTCCGCGCCCCCGCATGAAAAAGCCCTCCCGGTGCGGACACCGGGAGGGCGACGGACGAGGCGGCCTGTACGCCGGGTTTTGTCTCCCGGGGTGCTTGCGCGGCCCGGGGAGGCGGTCATCCATCTAGGGCTGCCGTTGCCGACAGCCTCGTGCGGTCTACCCGCGGACTCGGGCGAGCAGCCCTCGATCATCCGCGCACGGTGCCCGGGGGCACCGATCTTGACCTTGCTCCGAGTGGGGTTTACCTAGCCGGCCGAGTCACCTCGGTCGCTGGTGGTCTCTTACACCACCGTTTCACCCTTACCTGCGGCCGGAGCCGCAGGCGGTCTGTTTTCTGTGGCACTGTCCCGCGGGTCACCCCGGGTGGGCGTTACCCACCACCCTGCTCTGTGGAGCCCGGACGTTCCTCGGCGAGCCCCGTGAAGGGCCCGACGCGACCGCCCGGCCGGCTCGTCCGCCGTAGTGGTCATCGTAGCCGCTCGGGTGGTGCCTCCCGTACCCCGGCCGGGGCGGGGATGTGGTGCGGGGTGAAGTCCGCGGCCACGGCGGCGGCGCTGCGGGTGGCCCGGGCGGTGGTGGTGACGAGGCCGAGCAGCAGGATGGCAAGGCCCAGGCCGAAGACGATCCACCAGCCGGCCCGGCTGGCGGAGGTGAAGCCGGTGGCCATCGGGCCGACGACGGCCGAGGTGACGACGGTGCCGATGACGGCGACACCGAGGGACTGGCCGATCTGCCGGCTGGTGGAGGCGACGGCGGCGGCGACGCCGGCCTGGGCCCGCGGCATGCCGGAGACCGCCGCGTTGGTGATCGGCGCGTTGACCATGCCGAAGCCGAAGCCGAACAGGGCGTACGCGACGAGCAGCAGGGCGGCCGGGGAGTCGGCGGTGAGCCGGGTGAGCAGGAGGCCGCTGGTGGCGAGGCCGAGGCCGGCCGCGACGAGGGGGCCGCGCGGGCCGCGGTGGCCGACGATGCGTCCGGAGAGCGGGGCGCAGACCAGCATCATGCCGGCCATCGGGAGCGTCCAGAGGCCGGCTTCGACCGGGCTGTAGTGGCGGACGTTCTGCAGGTAGAGGGTGTTGAGGAAGAGGAAGCCGCCGAGTGCGGCGAACGCGCAGACGGCGGTGACGGTGGCTCCGGTGAACGGGATGCTGCGGAAGAACCGCAGGTCGATCAGGGGTTCGGGGACGCGGCGCTCCCAGAGCGGGAACGCCGCCAGGGCGGTCAGGGCGACGGCGGCGAGGGTGAGGATGAGCGGCGAGGTCCAGCCGTGCTCGGGGCCCTCGATGATCGCGGCGGTGCCGGCGCCGAGCAGCAGGACCATCAGCAGCTGCCCGACCGGGTCGAGCCGGCGCGGCCTCGGGGCGCGCGACTCGGGCACGTACCGGGCCGTCAGGAGGCAGGCGAGCAGGCCGACCGGGACGTTGATCAGGAAGATCGAGGGCCAGCCGGCGCTGTCCACCAGGAAGCCGCCGAGCAGCGGGCCGAGCGCCATGCTGATGCCGACCACGCCGCCCCAGATGCCGATGGCCTGGGCGCGTTCGCGCGGTTCGGTGAAGGTGTTGGTGATGATCGACATCGCGACGGGGTTGAGCATCGCCCCGCCGACCGCCTGCAGGGCGCGGAAGGCGACCAGCCACTCCAGGCTCGGCGCGAGGCTGCACAGCAGCGAGCCGAGGACGAAGAGCAGCAGCCCGGTCTGGAAGACCCGGCGCCGGCCGATGCGGTCGGCGACGGAGCCGAAGAGCATCAGCAGCGAGGCGAGCACCAGGGTGTAGGCGTCGATGATCCACTGGAGGCCGGAGGCCGGCGCGTCCAGGTCCTGCTGGATGGCCGGCAGCGCGATGTTCACCACCGTGTTGTCCAGGCCGACGATGAACAGGCTGAGGCAGCAGATCCCGAGGATCAGCAGCCTGTGGCGGCGGCCCGGCGGGGCGGTTTGTTCGAGCACATGCCGATCATCGCACCGGCCCGGCCGCTACGCGGGGGCGAAGCGGACCGTACGGGTGGCCGGGTCCGCCACCGTCAGCCGTACCTTGACCAGCGCGCCGAGCGGCAGCTCCGCCGAACCGTCCCCGTCGCACCTGGCCCGGACGGCGGGCTCGCGCAGCTGGACGGTGCCGTTGTCCGGCTTCCGCTCGTCGACGTCGATCACCACCGCATCGAAGTCCTCGCCCTCGCGGCCGTGCAGCAGCTCGGCCTCCACCAGGTCGACGCAGGCCCGCTCCACCCCGGCCGACCGGCGGTCCCCGCCCGCCATCAGCGCGGGCACCTCCGGCAGGGCCTCGCGCACCCAGGCCGGGACGTCCTCTCCCCCGGCGACCGCCACGCAGACCTCCTGCGCGAACCGGTCGGCGAGGCGGCGCAGCGGCGCGGTGCAGTGCGCGTACGGGGCGGCGATGGCGGCGTGGCCGGGATCGGCGGGGGCGGGCAGCCCCTGGGCCTCGTCGAAGGCGTGGTAGCCGGCGCCGCGCAGCAGGCCGGTGCACTCGTTGAGGAAGGCGGCGTCCAGCGGGTCGTCCGGGTTCAGCGACCGGATCAGTTCGGGATAGGGGGTGCCGTCCGGCCAGGGCACCCGCAGGGCACGGGCGACGCGGCGCAGCCGCTCGTAGGCGGAGCCGGGTGCGGCGGGCAGGGTGCGGAGCAGTCCGACGCCCGCGTCGAGCATCAGGTCGGCGGCGGCCATGCCGGTGAGCAGCGAGATCTGGGCGTTCCAGCCCTCGGCGGGGAGTTGGGCGCGGTAGGCGAGGCGGTAGCCGTGGTCGCCCGTCGCGTCGGACAGCGCCTCGATCTCCTGCTCGGGGACGGGCAGGCTGATCCCGCCCCGGGCCTGTTCCTGCTGCTCGCGCAGCCGGCCGACGGTGGCGAGCAGGGCGAGCTGTTCGTCGGCGCCGGAGTCCACGGCCTGCTGGACGCCCGTGTAGTCGAGGCGGCGGCGGGAGCGCACCCGGGCGCGGCGCAGGTCGGCGAGGGCGACGGCGCCGTCGGCGTCGAGGTCGATCTGCCAGAGCAGGGCGGGGCGGATCTCGCCGGGGAGCAGGCTGGCGGCGTCCTCGGAGAGGCGGGCGGGATGCAGCGGGACGCGCCGGTCGGGGAAGTACAGCGTCTGCACGCGGCGCCGGGCCTCGGTGTCGATCGCGCCGCCGGGGCGGACGAACGCGGCCACGTCGGCGATCGCGTAGTGCACCCGGTAGCCGTCGGGGCGGTGGGCGATGTGCATGGCCTGGTCGAGGTCGCGGGAGCCGGGAGGGTCGATGGTGAACAGCGGCAGCTCGGTGGCGTCGTACTCGGGCAGGCGGGGTGCGCCGGCCGCTTCCTCCGCCTCGGCGAGCACCTCGTCGGGCCATTCGACGCGGATCTCCAGGCGGGTGCGGAGCTCGGCCAGCTCCGCGTTGATCCGGGCGGAGTCGGCAGCCTTGACGCTCAGTTTTCGACGGGGCATGGGCGCAGAATAGGACGCGCCGGGTGCATTCCGGTGGATCTGGGCCGGGTCGGCCCGGGGCGCCGCCCGGGGTGGGCGGGCCGACGAGGGGGAGACACGATGACGGCGGTACGGACGACGGGGACGGCGGTGTCGGCGGCGCTCGCCGCCACGGGGGTGCTGCACGCGGTGTGGGCGCGCTCGCCGTGGCCGCTGCCGACGCGGGCGGAGTTCGCGGACTCGGTGGTCGGGGTGGAGGAGCGGCGGGCGCCGTCGCCGGCGGCCTGTGTCGCGGTGGCGGGGCTGCTCGGGGCGGGTGCGTACCTGGTCGGTGCCCGGGCGGGCGCGCTGCCGGCCGCGGGGCCGCGGTGGCTGCGCCGGGCCGGTGCGGGGACGGTCGCGGGGGTGCTGCTGGCGCGCGGATCGGCCGGGCCGGTGCTGTTCACCAGCGGCCGGGTCGAGCGGTCGGAGCGCTTCCTGCGGCTGGACCGCCGGTACTACTCCCCGCTCTGCCTGGTGCTGGGCGCGGGCTCGGCGGTGGTGGCGGTGGCCGGGGAGTGAGCGGGTGTCCGCACGCCGGGGCGCGGTTGCGTAGGGTGTCGGGGTCAACTGCCACAGTTTGTTGAGGAGTGCCGCCCGTGCTGGTCCTGTTGCCGCCCTCGGAGGGCAAGGCCGCGTCCGAGGCCGGCGTGCCGCTCGCGCTGGGCGGGCTCTCGCTGCCGGGGCTGACCGAGGCGCGCGAGAGTGTGCTGAGGAACCTGGTGGAGCTGTGCCGCGGTGACGAGGACCACGCGGCCGGGGTGCTCGGGCTGAGCCCGGGGCTGCGCGGGGAGGTGGCCCGCAACGCGGGGCTGCTCACGGCGGGGGCCCGGCCGGCCGGCGAGGTGTACACCGGCGTGCTGTTCGACGCGCTGGGGCTGGCGACGCTGGACGAGGCCGCGTACGCGCGGGCGGAGCGCTCGCTGCTGGTGTTCTCGGGGCTCTGGGGTGCGGTGCGGATCAGCGACCGGATCCCCTCGTACCGCTGCTCGATGGGCGTGAAACTGCCGCCGCTGGGGGCACTCGGAGCACACTGGCGGAGCGCGCTGGCGCCGGTGCTGCCGGAGGTCGCGGACGGTCTGGTGCTGGACCTGCGCAGTGCGGCGTACGCGGCCGCCTGGAAGCCGGCGGGCGAGCCGGTCGAGCGGACGGCGACCGTCCGGGTGCTCCAGGAGCGGGAGGTCGCCGGGGTGCTGAAGCGCTCGGTGGTGAGCCACTTCAACAAGGCCACCAAGGGGCGGCTGGTCCGCGACCTGCTGCTGGCCGGCGCCGAGCCGAAGACGCCCGGTGAGCTGGTGGACGCGCTGCTGGCGCTGGGTTACCGGGTCGAGGTGGCGGCCCGGGGCACGGCGCGCAAGCCGTGGCAGCTCGACGTCGTGGTGACCGAGATCCACTGACCGGGCGGCGGCCGGCGGCGAGGCCGGCCGCCGGCCCTGCGGGTCAGCGCAGGTGGCCGGCGGGTCAGCGCAGGTGGCTGGTGTCGTTCAGCAGGCGCAGCGAGGCGTTGCCGTCCGCGTAGTACTGCACGGCGCACAGGGCGGCGGCCGACAGCTCCATCCGGTAGAGCGAGTCCGGCGGTGCGCCGAGGGCCAGGCGCACCAGCGTCTTGATCGGGCTGACGTGCGAGACCACCAGCACGGTCTTGCCGGCGTACCTGGCGATGATCTTGTCGCGGGCGACGCCGACCCGGTGGGTGAGGGTGGTGAAGCTCTCGCTGCCGCCGGTCGGCTTCGCCTTCGCGGAGCCGAGCCAGGCGTTCAGGTCCTCGGGGTGGCGCTCGCGCACCTCGGCGAAGGTGAGGCCCTCCCAGTCGCCGAAGTCCAGCTCGCGCAGGCCCTCCTCGATCCGCACGTCGAGGCCGAGCCGGGTGGCCACGGCCTCGGCGGTCTGCCGGGTGCGCAGCATCGGGGAGCTCACGACGGCCTGGATCGTGCCGCGCTCCGCCATCGCCCCGGCGGCCCGCTCGGCCTGCCAGCGGCCCTTCTCGGAGAGTCCCGGGTCGCTGCCGCCGCTGCCGGAGAACCGCTTCTCCGGAGTGAGGAGGGTCTCGCCGTGCCGGAGCAGGACGAAGGTGGTGGGCGTGCCGAGGTCGGCGGGCGCGGCCCAGCCGGCCCTGGGGGTCGCCGTCTCCAGCGGCGCGGGCTCGTCCGCCACGGCGGCGGGAGCGGCCTTCGGCGGCCTGGGCTCCCACTGGCGCCCGGCCCGGCCCGCGTCCATCGCCTCGTTGGCCAGCCGGTCCGCGTCCTTGTTCCGCTCACGCGGGATCCAGGTGTACTTGACCTGGCCGCGCGGCAGGATCGTCTTCGCCTCGGCGGCGAGCGGCTGCATGTCGGGGTGCTTGATCTTCCAGCGCCCGGACATCTGCTCGACGACGAGCTTGGAGTCCATCCGGACGTCGACGGCGGCGTCCGGGTCCAGCTCGCGGGCCGCCCGCAGCCCGGCGATCAGTCCCTTGTACTCGGCGACGTTGTTGGTCGCGTGCCCGATGAACTCGGCGGCCTCGGCGATGATCTGACCGGTGTCGCCGTCCCGGACCAGAGCGCCGTAGCCCGCCGGCCCCGGGTTGCCCCGGGAGCCGCCGTCGGCCTCGACGATGAACCTCCGCGCCGCCATCGGGTCAGACGCCCGACTCGCCGGTGCGCACCAGGATGCGCCCGCAGTTGTCGCAGCGCACGACCGCGTCCTTGGGCTCGGCCTTGATGGCGTTCAGGTCGGAGACCGCGAACTCGACCCGGCAGCCCTCGCAGCGGCGCTGGTACAGCCGGGCCGCGCCGACGCCGCCCTGCTGCTCGCGCAGGCGGTTGTAGAGCTTCTGGAGGTCCTCGGGAACGGCGACGGCGACGACCTCGCGGTCGCGGCGGACCTTCTCGACCTCGGCGTCGATCTCGGTGAAGGCGGCCTCACGGCGGGCCTCGGCCTCGTTCAGGGTGACGGTGGAGTGCTCCAGGCGGGCGCCGAGTTCGGTGACCCGGGTCTGGGCGGACTCCATCCGCTCCATGATCTCCAGGACGACGTCCTCCAGGTCGGACTGGCGCTTGGCCAGCGAGCCGACCTCGTGCTGGAGGTTCTCCAGGTCCCTCGGCGAGGTGATCGCGCCGGAGTCCATCCGCTGCTGGTTGCGGGCGGCGCGGGTGCGCACCTGCTCGACGTCCTGCTCGGCCTTGGTCAGCTCGCGGGTGGTGTCACCGAGCTGCGCCTGCGCGGCGACGACCAGGGACTTCAGGGCGGTGTGGTCGGCGGTGGCCCTGTCGATCTCGGCGTGCTCGGGCAGGCTGCGGCGCCGGTGGGCCAGCAGGTCGAGCTTCGAGTCGATGGCCTGGAGGTCGAGCAGGCGGATCTGGTCGGCGGGCGCGGCGTTCAAGCGGGGGGCTCCTGTGAATCGGGTCAGGCGGTGAAGGGCATGGGGGCGTGCGCGGTCCACGGGTCGGTGACCCGGTGGGAGACCTTGGTCTCCAGCTGCCAGTCGTGCTCGGCCGCAGCCGCGTCGAGCGCCTGCGCGGCGAGGTTCAGCCAGGGCCATTCGGTGGCCCAGTGCGCGGCGTCCAGCAGGGCCAGCGGCGAGGTCTCGGCGGCCTCGGACGCCGGGTGGTGACGCAGGTCGGCGGTGAGGTACGCGTCGACCCCGGCGGCCCGGGCCTCGGCGAGGAAGCTGTCCCCGGAGCCGCCGCAGACGGCGACCCGGGCGACCGGCCGGTCCGGGTCGCCCGCGACGCGGACTCCGGCGGCGGTGGCCGGCAGGCCGCGGGCGACCCGGTCGGCGAACGCGGACAGGGTGAGCGGTGGCTCCAGCACGCCGATCCGGCCGCTGCCCCGGCGGGCCGCCGGGTCGGTCGGGTCGGCGACCAGCGGGCCGGTGACCCGCAGGCCGACGGCCTCGGCCAGGGCGTCCGAGACGCCGGGGTCGGCGTGGTCCGCGTTGGTGTGCGCGACGTGCAGGGCGATCCCGGAGGAGATCAGGGTGTGCACCACCCGGCCCTTGAAGGTGGTCGCGGCGACGCCGGTGGTGCCGCGCAGGTAGAGCGGGTGGTGGGTGACGACCAGGTCGGCCCCCCACTCGACGGCCTCGTCGACGACGGCCTGCACGGGATCGACGGCGAACAGGACGCGGCCGACCCGGGCTTCGGGGTCGCCGCAGACCAGGCCCACGGCGTCCCAGGACTCCGCCCACTGCGGCGGGTAGAGCTCTTCGAGCGCGCTGATGACGTCGGACAGTTTCGGCACCTGTCGAGACTACCGTGCGCAAGGGGCCGTCCGGGCGCACGGCCACCGGGGGACGGCCCGCGGTACGGCCCCGCGCCGGGGCCGCGCGCCCGCCGCCGCGCCGCGTCAACCGGCGCGCACCACGTCGCGGGCGGGGCCCGGGCGGCCCGGACCGGAGAGCCGCCCTCCCGGCCGGACCGGACCGGGCCGGGCGGGGCTGCTCGCGGGTGTTCGAGGGCCGGCACCGATCACCCTTATGAGTGAAGTGACCCGGTTCTCGTTGAGCGCCGCCCGACCCGAAAGTAACTTCACTCCTGCCGAGGGGAGTTGTCCCGGGCACAGGAGCGGGCAGGAGCCGGGCAGTGTGCGCACTCCGGCCGCCCGGGCACCGGTACGCCGAAGCGGCGTCGCGCCGATACGAAGGATGTGGAGCGGGTGACAGCGGGCACATCACCGCGTACGGCCGACGCTGCGGAGCGGCCGGCGGAGCGGGCGGGGAGGACCGGCCCCGTCGAGGGGAGGGGGCCGGTGCCCGCCGGCCGCCGGGCAGCGGGCGCCCCGTGAGTGTGGCGACCCGTACCTCGACCCAGGCGATCCGCCGGATCGGCTTCACCTTCGCGGCCGACGGCTCGCACGCGGCCTGCCTCGCCTCCGGCGCCGACGGCGGCTGGTACGCGGAGAGCTGGCTCCTCCCGGAGGCCGGCGCCGCCGTACCGACCGCGCTGGCGCTGCCCGGCCACCGGTCCGAGAGCCTGCACTCCCAGCTCGTCTCCCTGCCCGACGGCGGGGTGCTGGTCTGCCGGCACGACGGCGAACGGCACGAACTGGTGCTGATGGCCGCCCCCGGCGCGGGCGGCGGGCGGGCGCCCGGCGCGGAGCCGGCCGCCGAGCGGCGGCTCGCCACCCTGGTGATGCCCGGCGTGCGCCTGCTGGCGCTGCCCGCCGCCGACGGGGCGCCGCGCCCGCCCGGCGCACCGGTGGCCATCGCCCTCGGGTCGGACAGCCGCCCGGTCACGACGCTCTGGCTGGTCCGCACGGACGGCACCGAACCGGAGCAGGTCGCCGAACTGCCCGGCCTGCACGGCGGCGGCAGCTGGCTCGACCGCACCGGCCGGCTGCTCGCACTGGACCGGGTGAGCGCCGAGGGCGTCAGGTCGGTGGTGCTCGACCTGGAAAGCGGTGCGGTCAGCCCGCTGCTGGAGATCGGCGAGCACAGCAACGACCGGCTGGTCCTGATCGACCCGGACTCCCGATTCGTGATGGTGCGCAGCGACGCCGCCGGCACCGACCGGCTCGGCTGGGGCGTGCTCGGCGGCGACGCGCCCGTCCGCTTCCCCGAGTGCCTGCACGTACCGGGGATGTTCCTGCGCCCGGTGGCACTGCGTCCGGACGCGGCGGGCGACATCCGGGTCGCCGTCCAGATCGACCACGGCGCGGCCTCCGCGCTCGCGCTCTGGCGGCCCTCGGGCCACCGGCTGGACCCACTGCCGGTACCGCCCGGCCGGCTCGGCGCCGTCGGGCACTGGTCGGCGGGCGGGCTGCGGATGCCCTACTCCGCCCCCGACCACCCCGCCGCGCTGGCGACCCTGGACGTGGACGTCCTGCTCGGCCTGGGGCCGGCCGGCGCGCCCGCCGCCGTACCGCTGCCGCTCCAGCTCGCGCCGCTCAGCGCGGGGCTGCCGCAGCCGTGGCGGGAGGCCGCCCTGCCGTGGCACTCCCCCGGCGCGCCGAGGGTCTCCCGCACCTCCCCGCCCGGCTGGCGGCTGGACGGCAGTGCGCCGCCCGGTGACAGCGGCCGCTGGCACCCCGCGCAGAGCCTGGAACTCGCCGGCACCGCAGGGCCGTTGGAGGCCGTCGTGTACGGCGGGGACGCCTGGCTGAGCAGCCCGCACCTCGTCCTCGCGCTGCACGGCGGGCCGGCCGACGCCTGGCTCCTGGAGTTCGACCCGGCGCTCCAGCGGATGGCGGCCGGGGGCCTGGCGGTGGTGGCCCCCAACCAGCGCGGCAGCACCGGCTACGGACCGGAGCACGCGATGGCCGTCCGCGGCGCCTGGGGCGGGCCGGATCTGGAGGACGTCCTCGACCTGCTGGACGGGATCGCGGGGCAGCGCTCGGCGCTCGGGCTGGAGCCGCCGTCGCTGTTCGGCGTCAGCTACGGCGCCTTCCTGGCCCTGCTGACCGCCGCCCACGCACCGCCCGAACAGGTCGCGCGGTGCGCGGTGGTGGCGCCCTTCCTGTCCGGCGCCCGGCTGCTGGCCGAGGCGGCGGCCCCCGTACGGGAGCTGACCACCCGGCTCGGCGGCGGCAACCCGATCACGGACGCCCGGGGCCCGCGCGACGTCCTCCAGCTCGCGCACCGGATCAGCGCGCCCCTGCTGATGGTGCACGGCGACCGGGACGAGGTGGTGCCGGTCAGCCAGTCCCGCGCCCTGCGGCACGAGTTGCTCCGGATCGGCCGCACCGAGGGGGCCGACTTCCGCTACGTCGAGGCGGCCGGCGCGGGCCACGAGGTGCTCGCCGAGGAGGGCGCGGCGGTCCTGCACGAACTGCTGGCCGGGTTCCTGCGCACCGGCCGGCCGGGCTGACGGAGCCGGCGGCGGAGGTTACCGGCGGGTCGGTACCCCGCGCCCGCCGGAGCTGTCCGGATCGGTAGGGTCTGGCCTGTTCCCGGCCGTTTCGCCGGCCGGGGCCGAGGGCGTGATCTCCCGCCTGCGGCGCCTCGCGGCGCCGTGCCCTCCCGGTGCCGTGCGGCGGCGCCGGACAGCACCCGCATCCCCGAAACCCTCGCACGGAAGACGATTCTGATGTCCGACACCCTCACCGACACGACCGGCCCCGACACCACCGGCCGGGGCGCCGACGAAGGCGCCGCCGCCGGTGGCGCGCACGGCCGGCACCGCGGCCTGACCGCACCCGACGACACCCCCGCGGCGGACCCGCACGGCCGCCACCGGCTGGGCCCCGCCGAACGCGGCTGAGCCGGCGGGCCGAAGGCCCGGCCGCACGACCCCACCCGCCCCGGGGGCCCGGCACACCGCCGGCCCCCGGGGCGCCGCGCGCGCGGCCGCCGCCCGCGGCCCCGGCCGTACCGTCGAGTAGGGTCCCAACCGCGTCCGCCCACCGGGCCCCGGCCCGCCCCCACCGCCGCCGTCTGCAAGGAGCACCACCATGTCCGACCTCAGGGAGAGCACCGGCCCCGCGCCCGAGGTGCTCGCGGCGTTCGAAGCCGCGACCGGCTTCATGCCCGTGGACGAGGGCCTCGCCCTGTACGCGGCGGCCCTCGCGGCGGCCCGGCGGACGGGCCTGCCGGTGCTGGAGATCGGCACCTACTGCGGCCGGTCCGCGATCCTGCTGGCCGCCGCCGCCCGCGAGGCCGGCACCGTGGCCCTGACGGTGGACCACCACCGCGGCTCCGAGGAGCAGCAGCCCGGCTGGGAGTACCACGACCCGACGCTGGTGGACCAGGAGGTCGGCCGGATGGACACCCTGCCGCGGTTCCGCCGCACCCTGCACGCGGCCGGCCTGGAGGACCACGTGGTCGCGCTGGTCGGCCGCTCCCCGCAGATCGCCGCGCTCTGGGGCGGCCGGCTGGGCCTGGTGTTCATCGACGGCGGCCACACCGACGAGCACGCGACCGGCGACTACGAGGGTTGGGCGCGGCACCTGGCGCCGGAGGGCGTGCTGGTGGTGCACGACGTCTTCCCCGACCCGGCCGACGGCGGCCAGGCCCCGTACCGGGTCTACCTGCGCGCACTGGCCGAGGGCTTCGAGGAGGTCTCGGTGACGGGATCCCTGCGGGTGCTGCGCCGCGCCGCGGCCGCCGCGGCCTGAGCCGGCCGGGCGGGTGCCGCGCCGGGCGCGCCGTCTCGGGGAGCGGCAACCTCCCGCGCGGCGATCACGGATGCTCTAACGTCGTCCCAGGCCGCCCGGTTGTCCGGGTACCGGGGCCCTCGGGCCCGGGTTCTCCGGGTACGGTGGCCGCGCGGACCTCCGGGACGGCGGCGGCAGGACGCGCACGGACAGGCACGGCGAGGCAGGGACGGCGGGGGCGATCGCATGACTGACCAGAACAACACCGCTCCGGCGGTCTGGGACCCCACGGCCCGGGGGGGCGCAGGCGGCTGGGTACGCGGCGGACAGGGGGCCACCGCCGTGCCGGAGGGCGGCGGCGCACCGCCGCAGTCCGGGCCGCAGCCCCCGCAGCCCCAGCCCGTACCGCCCCGGCCGGCGCCGCCGCGCCCGATGCAGCCGCAGCCCGGCCAGGCGCAGCCGGCGCACCAGCAGCAACCGCCCGGCCCCGCCGGCGACCAGGGGCCCCCGCTCGCGCGCCCGTACCTGCCGGCCTCGCCCGGGTTCGACGCGGAGCCGACCAGGATCGCGCCCGCCGTGCCCCAGGCACCCGCCGGGTACGGCTATCCGCAGCAGCCCGGCCAGGGGCAGGGCTTCCCCTCGCACACCGCCCCGCGGCCGCCGGCCGGCCCGCCGCCGGGCCCGTACCCGCAGCACCCCTACCCGCAGGAGGCGTACCCGCAGGGCGCCTACCCGCAGGGTGACGCTGCCCCCGAGTACGCGGGGTACGAGGAGGTGGGGCGGTACGAGGACGACGAGCGGCCGCGCCGCAACCGCACCCCGCTGTTCGTGGCGCTGGGCCTGCTGGCCGTCCTCGGCCTCGGCGCCGGAGTGGTGCTGGCCGTGCAGAACAGCACCGGCGACAAGGACAAGCAGGCCTCGCCCGCGCCCGCCGTCAGCACGGCCGGCGGCCAGCAGCCCGCTCCGCTGCCGAGCGGGAGCGCCACCGCGCCCGCGAGCCCGACGGCCGCGGCGAGCCCCACGGCCGACCCGAATGCCTCCCCTTCCGCCGGGGCGAACGCCCAGGCCCAGGCCCAGGCGCTGGACGAGCTGCTCACCCGGGGCGAGGGCGCCAAGGCGCCGATCGGCAGCGCGGTGGCCAAGGTCTCCAGCTGCCCGGCCAAGGCGGACATCGAGAGCGCGGCCCAGGTCTTCGACGCCGGTGCCACCCAGCGCGACCAGCTGCTCGGCGACCTCGCCAAGCTGAACCTCGCGGACGTGCCCGGCGGGGCGGACGCCGTCCAGTCGTTGAAGTCCGCGTGGCAGCAGTCGGCGGACATCGACCGCGCGTACGCGACCTGGGCCCGGACGGTCATCACCCAGGGCTGCTCCGGCTCCAGCGCCCCGACCACCGCCGACAAGAAGCGGGCGGACGAGCTCAACCCGCAGGCCACGCAGTCCAAGAAGGACTTCGTCGCGAAATGGAACACGCTCGCCGGCAGCTACGGCCTGACGGCGCGCACGTGGGACAGGATCTGAACGACCCGTGACCGGCACCGCCCCCCAGTACCCCGACCCCCGTGACGAGAACCTCCCCCGGCGCCGGAGCCGCCTGCGCCGGGCCGCCGTCGGCGGCGCGCTGCTGCCGCTCTGCCTCGCGGGCTGGCTGGGCTGGCACGCCGTCGCGGGCGGCCCCGCCGCGGAGCCGGCCGGCGGCGCCCCGGGCGCCGACGCCGTCGCCGGGCCGGCCCCGGACGACCTGCTGACCGCCTGGCCCACCGCGCTGCCGACCGCGCTGCCCAGCGGGAGCCCGCAGCCCGCAGCCGCTGCCGCCCCGGCGCCGGCCGCGCCGACCGACCACGCCCTGGCGGGGCGCACCGTACTGCTCGACCCCGGCCACAACACGGCCAACGGGAAGCACACCACCGAGATAAACCGCCAGGTCGACATCGGCAACAGCCGCAAGGAGTGCGACACCACCGGCACGGCGACCAACGCCGGGTACACCGAGGCGGAGTACACCCTCGACGTGTCGCGCCGGGCCCGCGCCCTGCTGGAGGCCCGCGGCGCGACCGTCGTGTTCACCCAGGACGGCGACAAGCCGTGGGGGCCGTGCATCGACGAGCGGGCCAGGGCCGGCAACACCGCGCACGCGGACGCCGCCGTGTCCGTGCACGGGGACGGCGGCCCCGCCTCCGGCAGCGGCTTCCACGTGATCATGCCGGCCAAGGTGACCGCCGGGCGGGCCGACACCTCGGGGATCGTCGCGTCCTCGCACCGTCTGGGCCTGCTGCTGCGCGACAGTTTCAAGGCGGCGACGGGTGAGCCGTACGCCGACTACATCGCCTCGCAGGGCCTGGACACCCGCTCCGACCTCGGCGGACTGAACCTGTCGGCCGTCCCCAAGGTGTTCATCGAGTGCGGCAACATGCGCAACGCCGGTGATGCCAAGCGGATGACCGACCCTCAGTGGCGCCAGCAGGCCGCCCAGGGGATCGCCGACGCGCTGACGGCGTATCTGACCACACCGGGCTGACCTGCGGTGCTTGTTTTGCAACGACTTTGCCCCATTACGGAGCCCGCCGTGCACACGCTCGGGCGTTGGCCCTAGGCTCTTGGTCCGTTCGGGAGTTTTCTGGGTAGCCATCCGGTAGGCCGAACGAGCAAGCTGCCGTCCACGACACACCAACGAGGGGAACGTTAGTGAATCTGCGCGCTCTCACCAGGGGAGACGCCGCCGTCGCAGGTGCGGCCGTCCTGCTCTTCATCGCGTCCTTCCTGCCTTACCTGACCATCGACGTCTGCGGGGGCACCGCCGTCCGCAGCTGCTCGTCCTCGACGAGCGCCTGGGACACCAGCCTCTTCCCGGTCCTGCCGTCGATCTTCCTGCTCGGCCTCGCCGCGGCGGCCCTGATCCTGGTGCAGCGCTTCCAGGGCGCTGCCGCCGCCACCCGCCAGGTGCTCGGCCTGCGGCTCGACCAGTGGGGCATCGGCCTCGCCGTGGCCGCGCTGTGGTCCTCGATCTGGGCCCTCGGCGGCGGCGGCGACAGCAGCGCGATCAGCCACGGCTTCGGTGCCTGGCTCGCCGTCCTCTCGCTGCTGGTGCTCGCCGGTGCGGCCGCGGCCGGCCCGCTGGTGCCCGCGCTGCAGGCACCGCTGGTGAGCGACAAGCCCGCCGTCCAGCCCGGTTACCCCGGCGCGGCCGGCTACCCGGCCCCGGGTGCCCCGCAGGTCGGCCAGCCCGGCCAGTACGGCTACCCGGCCCCCGGCCAGGACGCGGCCCAGCCGTCGGCCTACGGCCAGCCGCAGCCGGCCGGCGGTTACGGCTACCCGGCTCCGGGCCAGCCGCAGGACGCCTCCTTCGGCGCCCAGCAGGCCCAGCCGCAGCCCGTCCAGGCGCAGGCCGCGCCGACGCCCACCGTCGCCGCCCCGGCGGCTCCGGCCGCGGACTTCGCGCCGTTCTGGTTCGCCGTCCCGGCGCCGCGCCAGCTCGCGCCGAAGGACAACCCGCACGGCGGCCCGGTCGGCCAGCTCGTTCCCGGCACCTGGTACCTCGCGGTCGAGCAGCGCGGCAGCGCGCTGGTCGCCCAGCTCCAGGACGGCTCGCAGGGCGTGCTGAACGAGACCGCGGACATCCAGCGCGGCTGATCAGGCCGGCGGTACAGCAGGACAGCGGGACAGCAGTGGGGCGGGACCGGATCTCCGGTCCCGCCCCACTCGTGTGCACGCTCCTGTTCGCGCTCCGGCCGGAGGGCTCAGCAGCAGTCCTGCACCAGCAGGCCGGCCGGCAGGTCCTCGCCGCCGAAGACCGCGACGGTGGCCGGGTCGCCGCCGAGCGCGGCCACCGCGAGCAGCAGGGCGCCGGCCGTCCAGGTGGTGCGCTCCTCCGGCCAGACGGCGTCGTCCTCGAAGACGTAGCCCGTCCAGTACGAGCCGTCGGTGTGCCGCAGCCGCTGGATCCAGCGCAGGATCTCCACCGCGCGGTCGGACTCCCCCACCGCCCAGAGGGCGAGAGCGAGTTCGGCGCTCTCCCCGCCGGTGACCCAGGGCCGGTCGCTGACGCAGCGCACGCCGAGGCCGGGGACGACGAAGCGCGCCCAGTCCCGTTCGATCCGCTCCAGGGCGGCCGGGCCGCGCAGTGCGGTGCCGAGCACGGGGTAGTACCAGTCCATCGAGAAGCGGCCCTTGTCGAGGAACCGCTCCGGATGGCGGGCCACTGCGTGCCCCAGCCGGCCGGCGGCCAGCTCCCAGTCGGGCTGCGGCTCCTCCAGGTAGTCGGCGACGGCCAGGCCGCAGCGCAGCGCGTGCAGGATGCTGGAGGAGCCGGTGAGCAGCGCCTCGTCGGGCGCGGTGCCGTCCGCGTCGAGCCGCCAGGCGATCGGCCCGCCGGGCAGCCGCAGGCCGACGGTGAAGTCGAGGGCGCGCCTGACGGTGGGCCAGATCCAGTCCAGGAAGGCGTCGTCGCCGGTGCTGAGGTGGTGGTGCCAGACGCCGACCGCGATGTACGCGCAGAAGTTGGTCTCCTTCGACGCGTCGGTCACCTCGCCGTCGGTGTAGGCGGCGTACCAGGAGCCGTCGGGGTTCTGGTGGGCGGCGAGCCAGCGGTAGGCGGCCTCGGCGGCGGCGTGCTCGCCGGCCGTGTCGAGGGCCATCGCGGCCTCGGTGTGGTCCCACGGGTCGAGGTGGTGGCCGGTGAACCAGGCGATGGCGCCGTCCGGCCGCTGCTCGGCGAGGATGCTGCGGACGGTCGCGGCGGCCTGCTCGGCGTCCAGCACCCCGTCGAGCAGCAGCGCCTCGGGGACGGCGGCGCTCACGCGCCGGCCAGCCGGGGCTTGGAGGCGTACGCGACGAAGCTCTTGCCGATCACCGGGTTGAGCGCCTTCTCGGCGGCCTTGGTGAGGGTGCTGATCACCGGGGTGCCGACGATGTCCCAGACCAGCAGCTGGTGGTAGGCCTTCACCGGCAGGGCCTTGTCGTTGCCGACGCCGACCGCGCACTTGATCCACCAGTACGGCGAGTGCAGCGCGTGCGCGTGGTGGGTGCCGTACGGGGTGAGGCCGGCGTCCGTCAGCTTCTCCAGCAGCTCGTCGCCGCGGTAGATCCGGATGTGGCCGCCCTCGTTGGCGTGGTACTCGTCGGAGAGCGCCCAGCAGATCTTCTCCGGCAGCCAGCGGGGCACGGTGACGGCGAGCAGCCCGCCGGGCTTGAGCACCCGGAACATCTCGTTCAGCACGCCCTTGTCGTCCGGGATGTGCTCCATCACCTCGGAGATGATGATCTTGTCGAAGGACTCGTCCTCGAACGGCAGGGCCAGTGCGTTGCCCTCCATCGCCACCGCGGAGGCGCCGGCCGGGGCCTCGCCCGCCTCGGCCATCGCCGCGAACCACTTCCGGACCTCGGCGATCTCGTCGGCGTTCTGGTCGAGGGCGACCACGTCGGCGCCGCGCCGGTAGCACTCGAACGCGTGCCGCCCCCCGCCGCAGCCCAGGTCGAGCACCCGGTCGCCGGGGGCGAGCGGGAAGCGAGAGAAATCGACGGTCAGCACTGCGGGGCTCCCATTCCTTGGTACCAAACCTTCTTGACGCTACGTCATGCGGGGCGTGCGGCGGTCAGGCGACGTAGCGCCAGCCCGCGCCGGAGCGCGCCCGCTGCCCGGCTCCGGTGGCGACCGCCGCCCGGTAGCGCTCGACGGTCAGCTCGGCCGCCCGCTCCCAGGTGAACCGGGCCAGCACCCGCTCCCGCCCGGCCGCGCCGAGCGCCGCCCGCAGCGCCGGGTCGTCCAGCAGCCGGCCGAGCGCCGTGGCCAGTGCGCCCGCGTCGCCCGGCGGCACGGCCAGGCAGCTCTCGCCGTCCGGCCCGGCCACCTCGGGGATCGCCCCGCCGGTGGTGGCGACCAGCGGCGTGCCGGTGGCCATCGCCTCGGCGGCCGGCAGCGAGAAGCCCTCGTACAGCGACGGCACGCAGGCGACCTCGGCGGAGCGGTAGAGGTCGACCAGCTCCTGGTCGGTGAGCCCGCTGCGGAACTCGATGTGCGCCTCCAGGCCGAAGCGCCGGACCGCCTCCGCGACCGGGCCGTCGGTGCGCTGCCTGCAGACCACCACCAGGTGCGCCTCGCGCTCGGTGCGGACCTTGGCCAGCGCCTCCACCAGGTACACCAACCCCTTCAGCGGGACGTCGGCGCTGGAGGTCGTCACGATCCGGCCGGGTACCTGCGCGATGTCCGGCGAGGGCGACCAGAGCCGGGTGTCGGCGCCGATCGGCACCACCGAGACGGCGTCCGGGGCGGCGCCCAGGTGCTGGGCGATCTCGGCCTTCGAGCTGCCGGACACGGTGATGATGTGCTCCAGGCGGGCGGCGACCCGGCGCTGCATCCGGGTGAAGGCGTACCAGCGGCGCAGCGAGAGCCGGCGCAACCGGGTGGGGGCCGCGTCGAGCTCCAACTGCCGGTCCACCGTGATCGGGTGATGGATGGTGGTGACCAGCGGGAAGCCGTGCCGGGCCAGGCCGAGCAGGCCGTAGCCGAGTGTCTGGTTGTCGTGCACGACGTCGTAGCGGCCCTTGTGCCGGGCCAGGTACTGCCGGGCGCGCAGCGAGAAGGTCAGCGGCTCGGGGAAGCCGCCGGTGCGCATCCCGGCGACCTCCAGTACGTCGACCGGGCCGCGGTACTCGGCGAGGGCGGGGGTGCGGAACGGGTCGTCGGCGCGGTAGAGGTCCAGGCTGGGCAGTTCCACCAGCCGTACCGAGCCGGGGCCGGCGACCTCGTCCAGGACGGGGAAGGGCTGCGAGCCGATCACGTCGACGTGGTGGCCGAGCCGCGCCAGCTCCCGGGACAGGTGCCGGACGTACACGCCCTGGCCTCCGCAGAACGGATCGCCTCGGTAGGACAGCAGAGCAATCCGCAGCGGCTGCGCGGTCATCCTCGGCCCCTTATCTCTGCTGTTCGGGTCTGATCCCCGCCCGGGCCCGGAACGGCCACGGCGCTAAAGTAGATCAGGTTTCACTGTGGTGCGGGATCGTCATTGCGTAGGTGAACAATGAGAGACCTCGAAGATACCGGCCCGTAGCTTGTGCTTCAGAGCCAGGGCTGGTGATTCACGCCACGCCGCGACCCATCCTGCGACCCGCCGTGACCTCGCGCCCTGGGGGCCCCTTTGCCGACCACCCCGACCGCCCCGACCAGCCCGGCCGCGGCGCAGCCCACCGGCGTCCCGCTGACCCCGCGCCAGGCCGAGCGCCGGCTGCGGATCCTGCGCACCGCCACCTCGCTGGCCGGCCGCGGCGGGTACGAGGCGGTGCAGATGCGCGAGGTGGCGGACGGCGCCCAGGTCGCGCTCGGCACGCTGTACCGCTACTTCCCGTCCAAGGTGCACCTGCTGGTCGCGGTGATGCAGGAGCAGCTCCAGCAGCTGCTCGACCAGGTCCGCCGGTACCCGCCGGCCGGCGATGACCCGGCGCTGCGGGTCGCCGAGACCCTCACCCGGGCCTTCCACGCGCTGCAGCGCGATCCGCTGCTGGCCGAGGCGATGGTCCGGGCGCTGTCCTTCGCCGACCGCTCGGTCAGCGCCGAGGTCGACCGGGTGGCCGCCCTCACCGCACAGATCATCCTGGACGCGATCGGCCAGGCCGGGCCACCCAGCGAGCAGCAGCGTGCCGCCGTCCGGGTGATCGAGCACACCTGGCACTCCGCACTGGTCTCCTGGCTCTCGGGCCGCGCGTCGATCGCCGAGGTCCGGGCCGACCTGCACACCGCCGCCCGGCTGCTCGCCCTCCCCTGAACCCGGCGGCCGGGGGTGCTGATACCGGTTCTAGTTCTCGTCCCGGCGGCCGGCGGGTGCGACCCACCCCACACCGCGCCCGGGGCACGGCGGCGGGGCGGGCGGCTAGAGTCGTCGGGCACCACAACTGCATCCGCCTCTCTTCCGGGGAAAGCCGGTGCGACACCGGCGCTGACCCCGCAACCGTGAGCCCGCGCGCCCAGGCGCCGGGCGAGCCGGACCGCCCGGGAAGGGGCGAGCGGCCATGCCGGGCGTCCGCCCGGCACCGTCGAGGTCTACGGACGGCCCGTCACCGGGCCAACCACCGCTCACCGAAAGGCACCCTCCCGCCATGCTGACCGCCGCCCGCCTGGGCGCAGCCACGCTCTCCGCCGTACTGCTGGCCGGCGCCGCCGCCGCACCGGCCCTCGCCGACAGCCCCGCTCCGACCGCCCCCGCCGCCCCGGCCGGGCTGTACGGCGCGGGCGATCCGACGTACGACGGCGTGTGGCGCCAGTCGCTGGCGCTGACCGCGCTTGCGGGTGCCAAGGTCGTCCCGGCCGACTCCGCCGTCGGCTGGCTGACCGGCCAGCAGTGCGCGGACGGCGGCTGGATGTCCTACAACCCCGACAGCGCCGCCGCGTGCGACGCGAAGACCGAGGACAGCAACGCCACCGCCGCCGCCGTGCAGGCCCTGGTGACGCTCGGCGGCCACCAGGACGCGGTCGACAAGGGCGTCCAGTGGTTGAAGGCCAACCAGAACGCGGACGGCACCTGGGCCTACAACCCCGGCAACCCGGGGGACGCGAACTCCACCGGCCTCGCCGTCAGCGCGCTGTTCGCGGCCAAGGCGGACCCGGCCGGCGTCGCCAAGGCCGGAAAGAGCGGCTTCGACGGGCTCGCGCTGTTCCAGCTCGGCTGCGCCGCCCCCGCCGAGCAGCGCGGTGCCTTCGCCTACCAGCCCGCGCCCGAGGGCACGCTCAAGGCCAACGACCTGGCCAGCTCGCAGGCCACGCTGGCTGCCGCCGGGGGCCGGCTGCCGGTCACCAACACCAACCAGGTGGAGGCCGCGCCCAAGGCGCTGACCTGCACCGACACCTCGGCGCAGCCGATGGCGCGCACCGACTCCGCCGAGGCGGCCGCCGCGTACCTGACCGGGCAGCTCGGCGCCAACGGGCAGCACCTGATGCTGACCATGCCGGGCGCGGCCGCCACCCCCGACTTCACCGCGACCTCCTGGGCGGCGCTCAGCCTGATCCAGGCGGGCCACCCGAAGCAGGCGGCCGGCGCCGTCGACTGGCTCGCCGCCCAGGGCGGGAGCTGGACGAAGGACGGCACGGACGCGTCCGCCACCGCCACGCTGCTGCTGGTCGCGCAGGCCGCCCAGCGCAACCCGGCCGACTTCGGCGGCGCCGACCTCGTCAAGCAGCTCACCGCCGCCGGGCCCGCGCCCAAGACGGTGGCCGCGACCCCCACGGCCGCCGCGACCGCCGAGAAGAAGAAGGACGGCGGCAGCGGCATCTCGACCCTGTGGGTGGTCGGCGTCGGCCTGCTGATCGGCATCGGCGGCGGCCTGCTGCTCAGCCTGCAGCGCAGGCGCGGCAGCGGGCAGCAGGCCGGGAAGCCCGGCAAGTGATCCGCCCGGCACCCCTGCGGACGGCGGTGGCCGCACTGGCCGCCGCCGTCCTGCTGGGCCTCCTGGCCCTCCTCACGGCCGCCCCCGCGCACGCCACCGGCTACCGCTACTGGTCGTTCTGGAAGTGGTCGGCCGGCGCCTGGACGTACCAGCAGCAGGGCCCCGCCCTGTACGTCCCGCAGGACGGCGCCGTGGACGGCTGGCGCTTCGCGGTGAGCCCGGACGGCGGGCAGGACGCCGCCCGGCCCGGCGCGCCCGGAGACTTCGACGCGGCCTGCGCCGCCGTGCCCGCCGAGGCCGGCCGCAAGCGGGTCGCCGTGGTGCTCGACTTCGGCACCGCCGCCGACGCCCCGCCCGGCGCCCTCCCGGCCGGCGGCTCCCCGCCCGCGCCGCGCACCGCCTGCGCCGCCGTACCCACCGGCGCCACCTCGGCCGAGGTGCTGGCGGCCGTCGCCCCGCCGCTGCGCTACGACACGGCGGGCATCCTGTGCGCCATCGCCGGCTACCCGAAGGCCGGGTGCGGCGAGGCCCTGGCCGGCTCCGGCTCCTCCGACTCCCCCGGCTCTCCCGGCGGCGACAGCGGCCCGGACCTCGGCCTGGTCGCGGGCGGCGCCGTCGTGGCGGTGCTGGCCGCCGGCGCCGTGTGGCAGGCCCGCCGCCGCCGCTGACCGCCCCCGCCCCCTCACCTGGACCTCTCCCGTGACCCCACCGCGCACCACCCGCCCGGCCTCCGGCCCGCGCCACCTGCACCCGGGGGCGTGGTGGCTGTGGGCGCTCGGGCTGGGCGCGGCCGCCACCCGCACCACCGATCCGCTGCTGCTCCTGCTCGTCGTCGCGGTCGCCGGGTACGTGGTCGCGGCCCGGCGCAGCGACGCGCCGTGGTCGCGCTCGTACGGGGCGTTCCTCAAACTGGGGCTGCTGGTGCTGGGGATCCGGCTGGTCTTCGCGGTGCTGCTGGGCTCCCCCATCCCCGGTTCGCACGTGCTGTTCACGCTGCCCGAGGTGCCGCTGCCGGTCTGGGCGCAGGGGGTGCGGATCGGCGGCCGGGTGACGGTGGAGGGCCTGCTGTTCGCCCTGTACGACGGGCTGCGGCTGGCCGCGCTGCTGATCTGCGTGGGCGCGGCGAACGCGCTGGCGAGCCCGGCCCGGCTGCTGCGGGCGCTGCCCGGAGCGCTGTACGAGGCGGGCGTGGCCGTGGTGGTGGCGATGACCTTCGCGCCGAACCTGCTCGCGGACGTCCAGCGGCTGCGGGCCGCCCGCCGGCTGCGCGGGCGCTCCGACCGCGGGCTGAAGGCCCTGCTGAGCGTCGGCATCCCCGTTCTGGAGGGCGCGTTGGAGCGGTCCGTCGCGCTGGCCGCCGCGATGGACACCCGGGGCTTCGGCCGCACCGCCGACGTACCGCCGAGGGTGGCCAGGACCACCGCCGCCCTCACCCTGGCCGGGCTGCTCGGGGTCTGCGTCTCCGCGTACGGGCTGCTCGGCGCGGGCGCGACCGCCTGGGCGCTGCCCGTCCTCGCACTGGGGCTGGCCGCCGCAGCCGGCGGACTGCTGCTCGGGAGCCGACGGGCCGTCAGGACTCGCTACCGGCCCGACCCGTGGGCCTGGCGGGAGTGGGCGGTGGCCGGCTCGGGCATCACGGTGGCGGTGCTGGTGACCTGGCTGTCGAGCCGTGATCCGGGCGCCTTCACGCCCTCCGTCGTCCCGCTGACCGCGCCCACCCTGCCGTTGTCCGCCGCCCTGGCCGTCCTGGTCGGCCTGGTGCCGGCGGTGGCCGCCCCGATCCCGCCCCGGAGTGTCTCGTGATCACCTTCGAGCAGGTCTCGGTCAGCTACCCCGACGCCGGGGCGCCCGCGCTGAGCGGGCTCGACCTGACCGTCCCCGAGGGCGAACTCTGCCTGCTGGTCGGCCCGTCCGGCTCCGGCAAGTCCACGCTGCTGGGCACCGTCAGCGGCCTCGTCCCGCACTTCACCGGCGGTGTCCTGCACGGCCGGGTGACCGTCGACGGCCGCGACACCAGGACCCACCGCCCGCGTGAACTCGCCGACCTGGTCGGCACCGTGGGGCAGGACCCGCTCGCGCATTTCGTCACCGACACCGTCGAGGACGAACTCGCCTACGGCATGGAGTCGTTGGGGCTCTCCCCCGAGGTGATGCGGCGCCGCGTCGAGGAGACCCTGGACCTGCTGGGCCTCGCCGACCTGCGCGGACGCGCCCTCGTCTCGCTCTCCGGCGGCCAGCAGCAGCGGGTCGCGATCGGCTCGGTGCTGACCGTCCACCCCAAGGTCCTCGTCCTGGACGAGCCCACCTCCGCGCTCGACCCCGGCGCCGCCGAGGAGGTGCTCGCCGTGCTGCAGCGCCTGGTGCACGACCTGGGCACCACCGTTCTGCTGGCCGAACACCGGCTGGAGCGGGTCGTCCAGTACGCCGACCAGGTGCTGCTGCTCCCCGGTGGCGGCCGGCCGCCGGTGCTCGGCGATCCCGCCGAGGTGATGGCGCACTCCCCCGTCCACCCGCCCGTCGTCGCCCTCGGCCGCCTGGGCGGGTGGTCACCGCTGCCGCTCACCGTCCGGGACGCCCGGCGCCGGGCCGGCCCGCTGCGCACCCGCCTGGACGGCCTGCGGCCGGCCGCCGCCGACGCCCCGCACGGCGAGCCGGTCGCCGTGGTGGAGCGCCTCGCCGTCACCCGCGGCCCCGTCCGGGCGCTGCGCGGCGTCGGTCTCACCGTCCGCCCCGGCGAGATCACCGCCCTGATGGGACGCAACGGCGCCGGCAAGTCCACCCTGCTCGGCAGCCTGGCCGGCCTGCACGCCCCCACCTCCGGCACCGTCCGGGCCGGCGGCCTCACCCCGCACCGGGCGCGGCCCAGGGATCTCGTCCGGCAGGTCGGCCTCGTCCCGCAGGATCCGCGCGACCTGCTCTACAGCGAGAGCGTGGCCGCCGAGTGCGCGGCCGCCGACCGGGACGCGGACGCCGCCCCCGGCACCTGCCGCGCCCTGGTGGAGCGGCTGCTGCCCGGCATCGCCGGCACCGCCCACCCCCGCGACCTCTCCGAGGGCCAGCGGCTCACCCTCGCGCTCGCCGTCGTCCTGACCTCCCGGCCGCCCCTGCTGCTGCTCGACGAGCCCACCCGCGGGCTCGACTACGCCGCCAAGGGCCGGCTGGTGGAGATCCTGCGCGACCTCGCCGCCGACTCGCACGCCGTCCTGCTGGCCACCCACGACGTCGAGCTCGCCGCCGAACTCGCGCACCGGACGGTCATCCTGGCCGAGGGCGAGATCGTGGCGGACGGCCCGACCCCCGAGATCGTGGTCTCCTCCCCCGCCTTCGCCCCGCAGGTCGCCAAGATCCTCGCCCCGTCCCCGTGGCTCACCACCGCGCAGGTCGCCCGCGCCCTCGCCACCGTGGAGGGCCCCGCATGACCGCGCCCGCACCCGACCGGGACCGGCTGGCCCGGCCCGTTCCGCTCGGCCGGCGCTCCGTCGCGACCCTGCTGCTGATCTCCGCGATCGGCGTGGTCGCCTTCGGCTGGCCGCTGCTCGCCTCGGCCAAGTCCGCCCTGGTCGGCCACTCCACCGACGCCCCCTGGCTGTTCGCCCTGCTGCTGCCGCTGCTGCTCGCCGTGGTGGTCGCGCAGATCTCCGAGGGCCGATCGGCCGGCGACGGCGAACCCGGCCTGGACGCCAAGGCGGTCGCGCTGCTCGGCGTGCTGGCGGCGGCGGGCGCCGCGCTGCGGCCGCTCGGCGCGGGCACGGCCGGCCTGGAGCCGATGTTCTTCCTGATGGTGCTGTCCGGACGGGTGCTCGGCCCGGGCTTCGGGTTCGTCCTCGGCTCGGTCTCGATGTTCGCCTCCGCGCTGCTCACCGGCGGCGTCGGCCCGTGGCTGCCGTTCCAGATGCTGGCCATGGGCTGGGTCTGCCTCGGCGCGGGCCTGCTCCCCGGCCGCGCCGGCCTGCGCGGGCGCCGTGAACTCGCCCTGCTGGCCGGCTACGGCGCCGCCGCCTCGCTCGCCTACGGGACGATCATGAACCTGCAGGGCTGGCCCTACATCGGCGGCCTCTCCAGCTCCATCGCCTTCCACCCCGGCGACCCGCTCAGCGCCAACCTGCCCCGCTTCGCGGCCTACTGCCTGACCACCTCGCTCGGCTGGGACCTCCCCCGGGCCGCGCTCACCGTCGTCCTCTGCCTCACCCTCGGCACGCCACTCCTGCGCGCCCTGCGCCGCGCCACCCGCCGCGCCGCCTTCGGCGCCCCGGTCGCCTTCGGCCCGCCGCCCGGCCCCTGACCTGCGCCGACGGGCCCCGGAGCACTACCCTGGTGGCATGGGCAGCCCCATGGAGTTCCTGCCGACCGCGGACGACGAGCGGATCATCGCGTCCGTCATGCACGACGGCGAACAACCCGCCGACGTCATCCGCCGGGCCCTGCGCCTGCTGGAACGCGAGGCCCGGCTCGACCACGTCCGCCGGGAGAGCGAACGGCTGGCCGCCGACACCCCCTCGCAGGAGACCGGCCGCTGGTGACCGGTGCGGCGCACCCCACCGGCCACCACGCCGGACGTCAGGCCTTCGGCCCCGCCGACTGCACGACCTCGAACGACCACAGCGTCGACCCCGAGGCGGCCGGACGCTGCGGCGCCGCACCCTCGGCGGCGGGCGGCCCCTGGCGGTGGGCGGCCTGCATCGGGCCCGCCATCCAGGCCTCGAACGAGGCCTCGTCCGCCCAGCGGGTGTAGACCAGGTACTGGTCCGTCCCCTCCACCGGGCGCAGCAGCTCGAACCACTCGAAGCCGTCCGAGTTCTCCACCGACCCGGCCCGCGAGGCGAACCGCTTCTCCAGCACCTCGCGCTGCTCGGCCGGCACGGTCAGTACATTGATCTTCACGACAGCCACAGGAGCGCCTCTCATCACGCCGGGCCCCACCTGCGGGGCCCGGTCCCGACCTTCTCCGAGCAGTCTCCTACACCTGCCGTACGGGGAGGATCAGCCCCGCGAACTCCTCGTCAGGCCGGGTGCCCGCCACCGTGCGGGGTGTGCTCGGCGGGCTCGGTGCGGTCGGGGCGGTCGCGGGTGTCGGCGCAGAGGCCGGAGCTGAGGCGGGTGAGGAGTTCGGCGAGGTCGGCGTACTGCTTCTCGTCCCAGTCGCCGAGGAGTTCGGCGAGCTGGGTGCGGCGGGCCTCGACCAGGCGGACGGCGGTGGCCTCGCCGGATTCGGTGAGGCGCAGCGGGAGGCCGTGGCCCCGGGCGGCCAGGCCGCGGCTCTCCACCTCGGCGGCGGCCTCCTCGATGACCTCGATGGGGACGATCCGGCGTTCCGCCAGTTCGGCGGGCTCGGCGGAGCCCTGGCGGTACATCTGCAGGATCAGCCAGCTGGAGGCCGGTCTGAGGTCGAGTCCGGCGGCGGCGGTGATCCGGCGGAACAGGTCGCGGCGGGCCTCGCGGGTGCTGAGCGCGGACAGGGCGCGGGCGATCTCGTCGATGGAGGAGCGCTCCACCGGGTTGAGGCCGATCGACTCGCTCAGGTCCGGGGCGGTGACGGTGGTGCGGAGCTTCTGTTCGCGCAGGAAGAGCGAGAGCACGAAGGCGACCAGGACGACCGGCACCGCGAACAGGAAGACCCGGGTGATCGACTCGGCGTACGCGTGGTGCACGCCGGCCTGGACGGCGGGCGGCAGCACCGCGATGGTGTGCGGGTCGGAGCTGATCACCCCGGGGTCGAAGCCGGGCGGGAGCGGCACGCCGGCCAGGGCGTCCGCGAGCCGGCGGTTGAGGCCGCTCGCGAAGACGGTGCCGAAGATGGAGACGCCGAAGGAGGCGCCGATGGAGCGGAAGAAGGTGGCTCCGGCGGTGGCGACGCCCAGGTCGGCGTAGCCGACGGAGTTCTGGACGGCGAGCACCAGCACCTGCATGACGAGGCCGAGGCCCAGGCCGAAGACCAGGAAGTAGAGGCTCATCTCGGTGGTGGAGCTGTTCTCGGTCAGGCGGGAGAGCAGCAGCAGGCCGACGGCGGTGAGCGCGGTGCCGACGATCGGGAAGATCCGGTAGTGCCCGGTGCGTGCGACGATCTGGCCGGAGCCGATCGAGGTGAACAGCATCCCGAGGACCATCGGCAGCATGTGGATGCCGGACATCGTGGGCGACACGCCCTGGACGACCTGGAGGAAGGTCGGCAGGTAGGTGAGCGCGCCGAACATCGCGAAGCCGACCACGAAGGAGATGACGGCGACCAGGCTGAAGGTGCGCGAGCGGAACAGCCGCAGCGGCAGGACGGGCTCCTGGGCACGCCGTTCGACGGCGATGAAGACGCCGAGCAGCACCACGCCGAGGACGGCCAGGCCGACGATCTGCCAGGAACCCCACGACCAGGTGGTGCCGCCGAGGGAGGTGACCAGGACCAGGCAGGTGGCGACCGAGGCGATCAGGACGGTGCCGGGGTAGTCGATCCGGTGCTTGCGCTTCACCTCGGTGCCGTGCAGGACGGCGCCGATCACGATCAGCGCGACGATGCCGATCGGCACGTTGATGTAGAAGACCCAGCGCCAGCTGAGGTTGTCGACGAAGACGCCGCCGAGCAGCGGGCCGAGCACGCTGGTGACCCCGAAGACGGCGCCGAACAGGCCCTGGTACTTGCCGCGGTCCCGGGGCGGCACGAGGTCGCCGACGATGGCCTGGCTGAGCACGATGAGGCCGCCGCCGCCCAGGCCCTGGAGGGCGCGGAAGCCGATCAGCTGGCCCATGTTCTGCGCGATGCCGCACAGCACGGAGCCGATCAGGAAGATGACGATGGAGGCCTGGAAGAAGCGCTTCCGGCCGTACATGTCGCCGAGCTTGCCCCAGAGCGGGGTCGCGGCGGTGGAGGCGAGCAGGTAGGCGGTGACGACCCAGGAGAGGTGTTCGAGGCCACCGAGGTCGCTGACGATGGTCGGCAGCGCGGTGGAGACGATGGTCTGGTCGAGGGCGGCGATCAGCAGGGCCAGCAGCAGCGCGCCGATCGGCACCCAGAGGTTCGCCACCGTGCTCTCCGGCGGCGTCGGCCCACCGGCAGGGTCCTGCGCCGGAGCCCGGCCGGGCTCGGAAACCGGGTCCGCCATGGCGCTTCTCCTCGGGGTGGGGGCCCGGCCGGCCGGGGCCCGCGCGGGTCGTCGTTCCCGCCGACAATTGCCCATATTGTCAGAATTGCCCGTATGTACGACATCTGACTGCGCCATCCGGACATCCGGCGGGCACGGCACCGCCATGCCGTCCGAACAGATTGTTCATCGGAGCCAACCGGTACGAACCGTCACAACTGCCCCGATGACGGACGATCAGCCCTGTCCCCCTCCCGGGACGTCATGCATAATCGGGCGGGTTCGACCCCAATCCGAGGAGGACCCGGCCGTGCCGGACCAGCACTGCCCCGTGTGCGGCACCGTACGGACGGCCGGCGGTTGCGGGTGCTCCCCGGATCTCACGGACACCACGGTGCTCCCGCACATCGAGGGCCCGCCACTGGTCCGCCCGTACGTCCCGCAGGCGGTGGGCCGGCCGGGGCAGCAGGCGCAGGCGGCCCCGCCGCCGCCCGACTACGACGCGTTCCCGCCCGCGGTGTACGCCACGGCGCTGATGCCGCCCGTCCCGCCGGCCGCGCCGCATCCGGTCGCACCGCACCAGGCGGCGCCGCACCAGGCCGCACCGCACCAGGCGGCGCCGGTCCAGTCCGCGCCGGACGAGCTGGGCCTGTTCGCGTTCGACAACTCCCCCGACCCGGATCCGGCGCACACCGTCGGCCCCGGTCGGGGCCGGGCGGCCCGCCGGGCCGAGCAGCGCGGACCGCTGACCCGGCGACGCGGCGCGATGCTGGCGGCGGGTGCCGGGGTGGTGCTGCTCGGGGTCGGCGCCGCCCTTCTGACGGCGCCCTCGGACGGGGGCGAGAAGACGGCGCTGCCCGTCCCGTCCCTCACCAGCACCCCCACCGTGAACGCCCCGACGGATCCGCCCAGCAGCGCCGAGCCGAGCCCGGACGCGGAGGCCACCGCCGCCTCGGCGAGCCCCTCGCCCGCGCGGACCAGCAGGGCCCCGGCGAGCAGGCCCCCCACCGCGGCGGCGCCCGCCCCGGTGACCGCGGCGCCGGCGCCCGCCGTTCCGGCGGCTCCGACGACGACCCAGGCCGCACCCCCGGCCCCGCCGTCCGCACCGGCGGCCACGAGCGCCCCCGCCACACCCTCCCCCGGCCCGTCGGCCACGCCCGCGACGCTCCGGCGGGACGCCGTCAACGACCCCGCCGAGGTCAAGGCGATGCAGGTCAAGCTCGTCGCGGTGAGCTGCGGGACGGTCGACAAGTCGATCGAGTCCGGCACCTTCGACTGGTGGACCCAGTGGGTGCTGTCGAACTACCAGAAGCAGCACAAGATCACGAAGAGCGAGGACGGGATCTACGGGCCGGCCACCCGGGCGGTCCTGGAGGCCGACAAGCCCGCCTGCTGACCGCCCGGCCCGGCCGGGGTCAGCCGGTCACGGCCTGGAACAGGCTGAACCCGGCCATCAGCAGCATCGCGCAGGCCGCCACCCGGACGACGACCTTCATCGGCACGTGCTTCAGCAGCTTCTGCCCGCCCACGATGGCGAGCCCCGCGACGGCGCACAGCGCCAGCCAGGCACCCAGGCCGACGGCGAGCGGGTCGGCGTACTTGGCGGCCAGGTTGGCGGTCATGATCTGGGTGAGGTCGCCGAACTCGGCCACCGCGACGACCACGAAGCTGGCCCCCGCGACCTTCCAGAAGTTGTTGGCGGACGGCTCCTTGGCGGCGTGGCCGTCCTCGTCCCCGCCGTGGTGGAAGAGCAGCATCGCGGCGCCGGCCAGGAAGAGCAGGCCGCTGACGCCCTCGACCCAGCGCTGCGGGAGCAGGGAGAGCAGTTGGCCGGCCACCAGCGCCAGGCCGACCTGCACGGCCATCGCGGCGGCCACGCCCGCGAAGACGTAGCTCGCCCGGTAGCGGGTGCCGAGCACCAGGCTGGCCAGGGCGGTCTTGTCCGGCAGTTCGGCCAGGAAGACGATGCCGAAGGTGATGGCGAGGACGGTCAGACTCATCGGGGTTCGGGTTTCCCTCGGTCGGGCTGCCCGGCCGTGAGTCCTGAAGGGGACGCCTCGGCCCGACAGCACTGGTTGGAAAGCACAGCACTGCGGCCGAAGGTCTCGCCGACACCCGGAGGAACAGGGTGTCCCGGGCGCCGGGCCCCGAGGGGCCAGTATGTCGACGGTCCGGTGGAGGGCTACTCCCCTTCAACACCTGAAGTCTACCCGATGCCGCCCGGGCCCGGGCGGGCCACCAGGCCCCGGCCGACCAGCTCCAGCACCACGACGATCGCGACGGACTCGACCAGCAGCAGCGCGACCAGGACGAACAGCTGCACCGCACCCGCCTGCACCGGCGACGCCCCGCCGAGGAGCATGCCGACGAACGCCCCGGGCAGGGTCACCAGCCCGACGGTGCGGGTCTGGTCGAGCGCCGGGACGAGGGAGGTCGCGGCGGCGGCGCGGCAGATCTCCAGCCGGGCGTCGCGGTCCTCCAGGCCGAGCGCGAGGGCCGCCTCGACCTCGCCGTGGCGCTGGCGCAGCTCGTCCAGGGCGCGGCGGCCGGCCAGGGAGGTGGCGGTCAGCGCGCCGCCGATCAGGATCCCGGCCACCGGGATGACCGTCAGGCCCTGGCGCGGCAGCAGCCCGCCGGCCAGCAGCAGCGCCAGGACGGGCAGGACGGCGGTGCCGATCGGCGCGGCGGCCCAGACCCACGCGGGCCCGTCCGTCATCCGCCGCCCGGCCGTCCGCACGGCCACGGCGAACATCAGCAGCACGAACAGCGCCGAGGTCCACAGCGAACCGACCACCCAGGCGATGACCAGCGCGACGACGCCGAGCTGGAGCGCCGCCCGCAGCCCGGCCCGCAGCACCGCGTGCCCGTACCCGAGCAGGCCCCGCCCGGCGACCGCGACGGCGGCGCCGAGCAGCAGGGCCATCGCCGCCCAGAGCGCGGGGGTGACCGGGAGCAGCTGGCTGCCGGAGGCGAGGCGCGGCACCGCGGTCAGACCCAGCTGACGAACCACATCCGGTCCTGCCAGTCCGTCATCGGGAACACCTCCGCCGTGTACAGCGGGAGGAAGTACGCGAAGCAGACCACGACGGCCAGCACGATCACACCGGCGCCGGCCGCGCCGAGCCGGCGGCGGTCGGGCGAGCTGCCGGCCGGGCCGAGCATGGCGCCGAGCATCTGGGCCACGGCCAGGCACAGGAAGGGGACGAGGACGACCATGTAGAAGGAGAAGACCGTCCGCTCCTGGTACTGGAACCACGGCAGGTAGATCCCGGCGACGGCGCAGAGCACCGCGCCCGAGCGCCAGTCCCGGCGGAAGGCCCAGCGCCACAGCAGGTAGACCAGCGCGACGCAGGCGGCCCACCACAGCAGGGGGGTGCCGAGCCCGAGGATCTGGCTGGCGCAGCCGCCGGGGGCCGTGCAGCCCTTCTGGCCCTGCGGCAGCTGCTCCCAGTACATCGAGACCGGGCGGCCCTGGACGAGCCAGCTCCACGGGTTGGACTGGTAGGTGTGCGGGGTGCTCAGGCCGGTGTTGAAGTCCCACATCTGCGAGTGGTAGTGCCAGAGGCTGCGCAGGGCGGCCGGCACCCAGGTCAGGTCGACCTGCGGCAGCGGGATGCCGAACAGCTTGTCCGGGGAGAGGCCGGACCGGCCGTCCGCCCAGTGCCGGTTGTAGCCGCCGTCGGTGAGGAACCAGCCGCCCCAGGACCCGAGGTACACCACGGCGGCGGAGCCGACGGTGGCGAGCAGGGCCGGGCCGGCGTCGCGGCGCAGCATCGAGCGGTACGGGTGGCGGGCGCCGGCCCAGCGGCGGCGCGAGGCGTCCCACAGGACGGTCAGCAGGCCGAAGGCCGCCAGGATCGTCAGGCCGTTCCACTTGGTGGCGCAGGCCGCGCCGAGCAGGACGCCGGCGGCGATCCGCCAGGGGCGCCACCCGAGGCCGGTGCGGTCGCCGTCCGGGTGCTTGCCGTCCGGCCCGGGGGCGAGCCGTTCGCGGGTGCGGTCGCGGTCGACGAGCAGCGCGCCGAAGGCGCCGAGGACGTAGAACATCTGGACGCCGTCCAGCAGGCTGACCCGGCTCATCACGAACTGGAGGCCGTCGACGGACATCAGCAGCGCGGCCGTGCAGCCGATCAGCGTGGAGGCGAACAGGCGGCGGCCGATCCGGGCCAGCATCAGCACCGTGACGGTGCCGAGCAGGGCCGTCATGAACCGCCAGCCGAACGGGTTCAGGCCGAAGAGCTGCTCGCCGACGGCGATCGTCCACTTGCCGAGCGGCGGGTGGGCGATGAACTCCGGGTTCGGGGTCAGCGGGACGGTCTGCGGGGTGCCGAGGATGTCGGCGTTCGCGCTGTCCGGCCAGGAGCCCTCGTAGCCCAGCTTGAGCAGCGACCAGGCGTCCTTCGGGTAGTACGTCTCGTCGAAGACGAAGGCGTGCGGGTAGCCGAGGTTCCAGAACCGCAGCACCCCGGCGAACAGCGCGACCGCGAGCGGCCCCAGCCACCCGGAGTGGGTGACCGCCCAGGACACCGGACCCCAGGACGCCGGGCCCCAGGACGCCGGCCCCCGGCGGGCCGGTTCGGGCGCTGCGGGGGCCGGCGGTGCTGCCGGGGTTTGCGTGACTACCGCTTGTGTCATTGCCTCGCCGATTCGCTCACTCGCCTGCTCGGCCCGGGGCTCTCCCCGCCCAGTGCCAACAGCGACTGACACTATGTGGCTCCCGGCGTGAAACCAAGCGTGTCGGACGATCACGCCGCGATCGCCCGGCCGGCCGCCCGACCGGCCGGTGGCCGGGCCGGCGGGATCAGGCGGCGGTCTGCAGCGCCCGGACGGGGACGGCCTCGGAGGCGGTGTGCAGCGGCGCGGGCCGGGCGTTGTCCTGGGCGGGCGTCAGGTGCGGGCGCAGCCGCAGAGCGGTGAGCACGATCAGCAGGGTGCAGCCCGCCATCGCCGCCAGGTACAGCGGCCAGGTGCCGGAGCCGACCAGCAGCACGCCGACGGCCGGGCCGACCGCGACGGAGATCTGCTTCACCATGGCGTAGCCGGCGTTGTAGGTGCCGAGCAGCCGGGCGGGGGCCAGATCGGCGACGATCGGGCCGAGCGTCGGCGCGAGCAGCGACTCGCCGACGCCGAACAGCGCGTACACGGAGACGATCGCGACGGTGGCGGCCATCGCCTCCGCCTTCACCAGGCCGGCGACCAGGGCGGCCGTCCAGGCGACCAGCCAGACCAGGCCCGCGGCGGCCATCGCGGTGGTGCGGCGGCGGCGCGCGGTGATCCGCACGACGAACATCTGCAGCACGACGATGGTCAGCGCGTTGGCGCCGATGGCGAGGCCGAGGGTGGACGGCGCGACGCCGACGGTGTCGGTGGCGAAGGCTGCGACGCCGGACTCGAACTGGCCGTAGCAGGTGAAGAAGATCAGCGCGGCGAGCACGCAGAGCCGCAGCATGGCCTTGTCGGCGACCAGCGCGCGCAGGCCGCTCGGCCCGGCCTTCTGCTCGGCCGGCGCGGCCTCGGCGGCCGGGATCCGGGCACTGCCGGCGACCACGCCGAGCGCCAGCAGGGCGGCTGCCTCGATGCTGAACAGCAGGGTCAGGCTGCCCGGCTCGGCGACGTCGACGATCTGGCCGCCGATCAGCGCGCCGATGCCCATGCCCAGGTTGACCAGGGTGAACTGGAGGGCGAAGGCGTGCGCCCGGGTGGCCCGGGTGGAGCAGCGGACGATCATCGTGGCCAGCGCGGGCTGGCAGGTGGTGAAGCCGGCCCCGAAGAGGAAGGAGAAGAGCAGCAGCGCGGGTGTGCCGGATGCGTGCCCGAAGGCGAACGCGCCGACGGCCGCCACGACCGACCCGGCCACCAGGACCGGGCGGGGCCCGTACCGGTCGATGCTGCGGCCGGTGAACGGCAGCACGACCAGTGCCGCCAGCGCGAAGACGGTGAACACCATCCCGGCGGCGAGCGAACCGAGGCCTCGCACCTGGTCCACGTAGACGAACATGTACGGCATCGTGAATCCGCTGCCGAACGCGCTGAGCGCGTTGCCGATCTGGACGCGGCGCAGCGGGCCGCCCGCCCCGTGCCGTCGTTGCTCCTGCCGCCCCTGCTGCTTCACCGTGCCGGTCACCGTGCACACCCTTTCTCTGGATACTCTTAAGTCCGCAAGATTTCAGACCTAAAATCTACGATCCGGAAGTATCAGGTGTCAAAGCCTTAAGCGGTGCAGTCGTCGCGTGCGACACTTGGGCCCATGAGTTCACCCAAGCCCGAGCCGCCCGCCACCGGCGAGCTGGGGATCTCCGAGCAGGTGGCCGTCTACCAGCGGGAGTTCCCCCTGGTGGACCCCCAGGTCGAGACGATCGTCCAGACCCTCTCCCGGGTCACCCGGCGGATGAACGTGTCCTACACCCGGCAGCTGAATGTGCTCGGAATCACCTCCGCCGACTGGGAGGTGCTCAAGGCCCTGGTGATCGCCGGCAGCCCGTACCGGCTCGGCCCCGGTGACCTGGCCAAGCGGCTCGGCCTGACCCCGGCCGCGATGACCCACCGGATCGACCGGATGGTCGCCGAGAACCTCGTCACCCGGGACCGCGACGAGGCCAACCGGGTCCGCGTGATCATCGAGCTGACCGAGAACGGCCGCGACAAGTGGCTGGAGTCGATGCGGATGGCCGCCGTCTTCGAGGAGGACCTCCTCCAGGACGTCGTGGGCGAGGAGCGCGCCGTACTGGCGGGCATGCTCACCCGGATGCTGCGCCGGATCGAGGAGACCCAGCCCGACGCCCTGGGCCGCACCGACGACCTGGACTGACCTCGGACGGCACCCCCGGACAGCTAACGGCCCGCCGGGGTGCACCCCGGCGGGCCGTTCGCTGTCTGCGGGAAGTACCCGGAGGCCCGGGTCAGGAGCGCCAGGACCGGCCGGCCGCGATCGCCGTCAGCTGCTCGACCGTCAGCGCCGGGGTCCCCGGATTGAACTCGTACCCGGTCAGGCCGTTCCACTCGCTCACCTGGATGCGCCGCCCGTCCGGGTGGAAGGCCTCGACGGACCACTGGGTCTGCGAACCGCCGCCGCCCCTCGTCGCGCTGCTGTCCCGGACGGAGACGCCGCTGCCGTCCGGCAGCCTGGTCAGGTCCGGCTCCGCGCCCTGTTCGAGCAGCTCCTTGGCCCTGCGGTTCTCCTCCGAGGCCGGCTGGACGCTGACCAGCAGCATGCTGGTCCGGCCCTCGAAGGTCACCTGGAGGTGCGCGCGGCCGGCGCTCTCCTGCGTCTGCGGCGGGCCGGCCACGGCCCCCGGCGGCAGCAGCGGAGTGGCGGTGGCCAGGATCTCGGCCGGGTCCGGGAGCGGCGCGACGGTCGGGGTCGCTCCCGGCGACGGCACCGGCGACACGTCGGAGGCGGAGGCCGCGGGAAGCGCCGCGAACACCGCGTCCCAGCTCGGGCTGGTCACCACGGCGGTCAACTGCTCGGCCGACAGCGGCGGGTCCGGGCGGGTCAGTGGCGGGCCGCCGGTCACCGCGTTGTACGAGCTCAGCAGTACCTGCTTACCGCCGGGCGTCGCGTAGACGGCCCGCCACTCCTTGGGCCGGCCGGCGGTGCGCGCGTTCATCCTGTCGATCACGACCGCCGAACCGTCCGGCAGCCACGTCCGCTCGCAGGACTCGGTCGGGGTGTCGAACGAGTCCATGCACTGTGCCGCGTCCGGGCCTGCGACGCGCTGGATGATCAGGCTGATCATCGCCGCGCCCCGGCCGTCGTCGAAGGTCAGATGGGCCCCCGGCCGGGCTCCGGGGCCGCCGGCATCCGAGGTGCCGGTGCCCCCCGCGTCGCTGATCCCGCCGGGCGGCAGCAGGGCCGTCAGCAGGGCGACCATCTCCGGGCCGGACACTCCCCCGGCGGTGGCCCGCCCGCCGGACGGGCCGAGGGCGCGGCCGGAGCCGGAACCGGGGAGCAGCAGGGCGCCCGCCGTCGCGACCGCGAGCACCGCGGCCACCCCGGCGAGCACGCCGCGGGTGCGCCGGCGCCGGGCCCGCCGCACGGCGCCGGCCGCGAGCACGACGGTGGCCGGGTCCGGAGCCAGCTCCGCGGCGTTCCGCAGTGCCAGGGGGAATTCGTCTTCGAAGGGCATGGCAGTGCACCGCTTCCTCGGTCGGTCGTCCGGTTCGGGACGGGGCAGGGCTGTCTGACGGCGGTTCGGGTCCTGGTCAGGAGCGCATGACGGCCGCCGCCTCCTCACCGAGCCGGGCGCGCATCCGCGCCAGCGCCCGGCTGCTGCGCGAGCGGACGGCGGTGGAGCTCAGGTGGAGCGCGGCGGCCGTCTCCTCCACGCTGCGGTCCTCCCAGAAGCGCAGCACCAACACCGCCCGGTCCAGCGCGGCGAGTTCGCCGAGCGCCCGCAGCAGGGTCAGCCGCAACGCCGGGTCGGGGTCGCTGACACCGGTCTCGGGGATGCTGTCGGTCACCCGCTCGGTGCTGCTGCGCCGCCGCCGGTACGACAGGAAGGTGTTGACCAGGACGGTCTGCACGTACCCCGCCGGGTTCTCCAGCCGCGAGACCCTGCGCCACTTCCCGTACACCCGGCCCAGCGCCTCCTGGACGAGGTCCTCGGCGAGGTGCGCGTCACCGCCGGTCAGCAGGAACGCCGTCCTGAGCAGGTGCCGCCCCCGGGCCGCGACGAACTCGGGGAACTCCACCGGCTCCCGCGGCGCCGCGACCGTACCTGTTGTCTGGTCCATACCCCTCTAACGCACTGAACGGCCTGCCGTGTGGCAGGCCGTTCGGTGCGGATCTGCGCCGTCCTGGTCCGGACAGCCCTCCGGCCCGCCGGGAGGAGTCCCAGCGGGCCGGATCCGCGGACGGCCGAGGCGGCCCGTCCAGGGGTGTTTCAATGCGGTGCGGGCTCCGTCAAGTGCCCTTCGCAGTCAGGTGCTCTGCGTCAGCAGGCGCCGTTGTCGGTCCAGACGCCCCACTGACCGGTGGTGGTCGGGTCCTCGTTCGTGGTCCACCACTTGCTGGTGTAGTAGTGGCCCTTCCAGGAGACCTTGGTCGGGGTGGCGTAGATGGCCGAGGCGCTCCAGCTCGGAGCGGCGGAGCAGGTGCCGGCGGTCGCCGTGGCGGTCGGGGAGACCGTCGCGGTCGGGGAGGCCGTCGCGGTGGCCGTCGCGGTCGGGGAGGCCGTGGCGGTCGGGGAGGCGGTCGCGCTCGTCGAGGCGGTGGCCGACGGGGACGGGGCGGCCGGGCAGGCGGCGGCGGAGCCGTCGGTGGCCGAGGCCATCTTGTCGAACAGCGCGGTCTGGGTGCCCATGTCGTACAGCGAGAAGGCGAAGGAGCCGCCGAGGCCGTTGCAGTGGGCGTAGTCGATCTTCGCCTGGATGGACTGCGCGTTCTCGCCGGACCAGAAGGTGGTGCCGTCGTAGAAGTAGGCGGCCTTGGCGGCGTCGTCCCAGTAGGTCTTCGCCGGGTTGTCGACGAAGCCCGTGAGCTCCTTGTACATCTGGATACCGGCGACGCTGCCGGACATCGGCGCGCCGGCGGCGGGGCCGGTGGCGGTCTGGAACAGGCCGTTCTTGCCGTTGTTCGGCACGCCGGTCCAGCCGCGGTAGTAGAACGGCACACCCATGTTGATCTTCTTGGCGGGGAAGCCGCCGGGGATGCCGTACTGCGGGTCACCGACCGTGAAGGCCTTGATGGCGTTGTCGATCGAGTACTTGCCGGTGCCCGGGGTGACCGGGGTCATCGGGTCGTTCGGACCGGAGTAGATCGGGGCCTGGTGGTTCGTCGGGCCCTTCGCCTCCCAGCCGCCGTGCATGTCGTACGTCATGACGTCGAGGAAGGTGAGGTACTGACCGATCTTGTCGGTCTCCAGGTTCTTGATCTTGTCCTGGCCGGCACCGACCGCCGCCGCGGTGGCGTAGGTCTTGCCGTCGGCCGCACCCTGCGCGTCCAGCTGGGTGCGCAGCTCCTTCAGGAGCAGGGTGAAGTTGGCCTTGTCGTTCGGGCTCTCGTGGTTGCCGAGGTGGCCGCCGCCGCCCGGGTACTCCCAGTCGATGTCGATGCCGTCGAAGATGCCGGCCGCCGTGCCCGCGCCGCCGTAGCCGGCGTCGACGGGCAGGTTGCCCTTGATGAACATGTCGATGCAGGAGGACACGAGCTTCTTGCGCGAGGCGTCCGTGGCGGCCGCGTCGGAGAAGTACTTCGAGTAGGTCCAGCCGCCGAGCGAGATGAGGATCTTGAGCTTGGGGTTCTTCGCCTTCAGCTTCTTCAGCTGGTTGAAGTTGCCCGCGATCGGCTGGCCCCAGGCGTCCGCGACACCGTCGACGGAGGTGTTCGCGTCGAAGGACTTCTGGTAGTCGGCGAACGCGTCGGCCGCGCCGTCACCCGCACTGGGGTTGTTCTCGTCCTGCGAGGCCGCCTTGGTGGCCTGGAAACAGGAGAGCGTGGTGGGGTTGATGTTGGCGAAGTCGTAGATCAGGTAGTCGAGCTTCCCGGCGACGCCGGTGTCCTGGATCGTCTTCGGGTAGTAGGCGTTGCCGTAGATCGACCACTGGTCGAAGTAGGCGACCTTGATGCCACCGCTGGTCGCCGCGGCGCCCGTGGTGTTGGTGGCGGCCGCGCTGGCGGTGCCGCCGGAGGTGAGCGCGAGACCCGCGCCGAGCAGCAGGGAGGCGGCGGTGCCGGCCGCGAGAGCGACGACGCTCTTCGGACGCCGCCTGCGGACCGGCTCCTGGGCCGGGGAAACAGAGCGAAGCATGGGTGCGTGACTCCAGGTTGTGGGGGACTCCGCCGCGGCCCCGGAGGCCCGTGCGGGGTGGGGCCGCACGACCAGGGACATGACAGAAGGGAATCGAGCTGGGACATGCTGTGACGGACGCCGGGGGTGTGCCGAACCGGCGCCAGAGGTCTGGACCTCTGACGCCGGCTCAGGGGCTCCCTGCACCTGGGGATTAAAATGGACTAGACCAACTCACCCGTCAAGGCCCCCGATTGACCCTTGAGGACCCCTTAAGGTTCGCTTCTCCTCCACATCGCGCCTGACCTGCGGGTAAACATCGCACAACGCGGAATGGGCCGATCCCCCAACCTGGAGGACCGGCCCAAACATGCGTGTTCTGATCGGTGAACGTTCGGCCGGCGGCCCGGTCGGCGGTTCAGTAGCGCACCGCCCGCGCCACGACGGCCGAGATCCCGCCGGAGAGGCTGCGGTTGCTGCGCACCGTGGCCTGCGAGCTCTGGCCCGCGGCCACCTCCGGCACGTTCACCACCGCGGCGTCCAGCACGTTGCCGGACCCGTCCGTGAAGTTGACCTGCACGCTGTAGCGGTACGACTGCGACGCGTGGTCGGTGACCGTCGCGGTGACCTCCACCCGGCCGTCCGAAGCGGTCGTCACCGGGCCGAGGGTCACGTCGTCCTTCGCGTCCAGGCCGCCCTTCACGCCGGCGATCGCCGAGGAGGCGGCGGCCTCCGCCGAAGCCGCCGCGGAGGAGGCGCCGGACGCGCCGGAGGCGATCGCGGAGTTCGCCGCGGAGGCGGCCTCGGACACCGCCGACTGCACCGCGGAGGCCGCCGCCGAGACCGCGGACTGCGCCGCCGACGCCACCGAGGACACCGTCGGATTCGCGTCGCCGTCCGAGGAACAGCCCGCCAGGGCCGTGGCACCGAGCACCGCCGCGGCCAGCGCGGTGACCGCGAGCACGCGCGGCCGGCGGACGGTGGGGGCCGCCTGGTCCTGATGGGTCCTGCGGGGCTGCTGACGCTCCATCGTGTCCTCGTTCTCTCGCCGTTCGTACCCGTGGCTCCCCGCCCACCCTCCGGGCCTCCCGCAGCGGCTGCCAGCAGGGCTGCGCCGACCGGGTGACGGCGCGGGGACGTGCCGGAAGGCCCCCGTTCAGGAGAGTCCGGTGCCCTCCTGCCCGGCGTCCACCGCCGCCCGCTCCTCGCGCAGGCGCACCACGTGCCGGCGCCGGGCCACCACCGAGTACGCCGAGACGGCGCTCGCGGTGAAGGCCAGCAGGCCGATCCAGGGCCGGTCCACCCGGTGGCCCAGCGCGTGGTCCAGCGAGTAGCGGCCCGCCCCGGAGAGGCCGAGCGAGAGGCCGGCCGCGCCGATCAGAGCCGGGTACTCGAAGCCGCCGGCCGTACTGAAGAACCCGGCGGGCGCGTGCACCGAGACCGCGCCGGCCATCGTGCCGGCCACGATGGCCCCGGCCGCCGGCGTGGCCAGGCCCACCACCAGCATCGCGCCGCCGCCCGCCTCCCCCAGGCCGGCGGCGATCGCGCTCTGCCGGGCCGGGTGGAAGCCCATCGCCTCCATCCCCTGCGCCGTGCCCTCCAGGCCGCCGCCGCCGAACCAGCCGAACAGCTTCTGGGTGCCGTGCGCGATGAGCACACCGCCCACCGCGGTGCGCAGGGCGAGCAGGCCGAGATCCTTGCGATTCAGACAGGTCATGTCGAGCCTCTGTTCGTGCGGCCGGTACTTGGCAGAGCGGACGATCGTGCCTCCCATCCCAGCCCAAAGGGCCCGTCCGCTCGACCCGGCGCCGCCATCCGGGCGAAAATCGTGCCAGGGCCGCACCCGCCGGGAGCGGCCCCGGAACAACCGAGGTCAGGAGCCGGGATGGGCGCGGACGAGCACCACCTGCGGGGGGCCGGGATCACCGACCGGGCGAGCTGCTACACCGCGCTCGGCGAGGCCGTCAACGGCCCCGGCGGCTACTACGGCGGCAACCTGGACGCGCTCGCCGACTGCCTGCGCGGCGGCTTCGGCGCCGAGCCGCCGTTCACCCTGGTCTGGCACGAGGCGGCCGTCGCCCGCCGGCTGCTGACCGGGCGGGTGGAGATCGCCGGACGCGGGCTGAGCTACTTCGAGGCGCTCGTGCACACCCTGCGCGAGGGCGGCGTGACGGTGCTGCTGCGCTGATCCCCGGGGGCGGCGGCGCCCGGCGGCGGCGAGGCTTGGGGCATGTACGTCTTCGATCTCAGCAGTGCCTTCATCGCGTTCTTCGCGGTGGTCGGGCCGCCCAAGGTCCTGCTGTCGTTCGCCCAGCTCGGCGCCGGGCGCAGCACCGCCGAGCTGCGCCTGCTCGCCCTGTGGAGCACCCTGGTCGCCGCGGTGGTCGGCGGCGTGATGTCGTTCACGGCCGACTTCGTCACCTCGCTGTTCCACGTCAGCGACCAGTCGCTGCAACTGGCCGGCGGGGTGATCTTCTTCCTGTACGCGGTGGCGCTGGTGCTCGGCATCCACCTGGGCGGCGGCTCGGACGACGACGAGCATCTGGCGAACCCGCTGGTCGACGGCATCCGCGGACTGCTGCTGCCGTACATCGCCAGCCCGCTGGCGATGACGGCCGTGCTGATCGGCTCGCTGAGCAAGGACACCTGGGCCTGGCACAGCACCGTCGCCGTGGCGTACCTGGCGGTGGTGGTGATCAACTGCGTCTGCGTGCTGGTCCTGGCGCCGCTGCTCCAGCGCACCCACCGGACATCGCTGGAACTGCTGTCCCGGCTGCTCGGCCTGCTGCTGGCGGCGGTCGGCGTGGAGCTCGTCCTGTACGGGCTGGCCGGGCTCGGCGTGCCCGTGTCGGGCGCCCACTGACGGGCGCCCAGGACGGGCGCCCGGGCGGCGGCGCGGCCGGGGGCCGGCCGGGGTCAGCCCGCGGTGAGCAGGGTGAGCACCCGGGCGAGCTGCTCGCGGACGGCCGGGTCGGTGATCACGCCGTCCGGGCCCACCGAGTCGCGGTCCACCGGGATCCGTACGCAGGCCTCCTCCAGCACGGCCGCGCCGGTGTAGTCGAGCACCATCCGCAGGGTGGCCTCGGCGCCCTGGCCTCGGCCGGGGTTGGCGGCGTTGATCCAGGCCGTCGGCTTGTCGGAGATCTCGACGCCGCCGACCGTCCAGTCCAGCAGGTTCTTGAAGGAGCCGGGCAGGGTGCCCGCGTACTCCGGCGCGCAGACCAGGATGGCATCGGCGGCCGTGATCGCCTCGCGCAGGGCGGCGACCGGGGCGGGCAGCGGGGCCGCGTCGTCGTCCGGGTTGAAGTGCGGCAGCCCGCCCAGCCCGGTGTAGAGGGTGGTGGTGACGCCCTCGGGGGCGACCGCGGCGGCGGTGTGCAGCACGGTGTGGTTGGAGGAGCCGGTGCGCAGGCTCCCCGGGAGCAGCAGGACGTGACGGTTCGTCGGCATGCCCGCCAACCTACCCGCAGGGCCTGGACCCCGGTCCCTCAGGGCGCGACGACGGGGCGCCACGGCACCGGGCTGGAGAGGATCATTGAGCTGGCGGGCTGACCGTACCCGGCGAGCCGGTCGATCAGCGCCTCGAAGTCGGCCATCGCGGGCACCGCGACCAGCAGGGCGCAGCAGGCCCCGCCGGTCACCCGGTGCAGTTGCAGCACCTCGGGCCAGGACGTCACCTCGGGGTCGCGCAGCAGGCAGCGCGGGCCGTAGCACTGGATCTGGACGAGCGCGGTGACCGGCAGCCCGGCCTGCGCCAGGCCGACGTGCGCGTGGTAGCCGCTGATCACGCCGTCGGCCTCCAGCCGGCGCACCCGCTCCGCGACGGCCGGGGCGGAGAGGCTGACCCGGCGCGAGAGCTCGTTGTAGGAGAGCCGGGCGTCGGCCTGGAGTTCGGCGAGCAGGCGGCGGTCGACGGCGTCCATGGGTGGCTCCTGCGGGTGGTCCGGGGCTGGTGCGGGCGGGCGGTTCACGTTCGTGAGGCCGGATGGCGGAAACACCATTTGAATGGAAGGCGCGGCCGCCGATCCGGTGTCCGGAGCCCATTCAAGAGCGGGCCGGGCCGCCGCACAATGGGTTCGCCCCACCGGGACGGACCGGGAACGGCCGGAGAATCCGGCGCAGGGCGGGCCGTCAGGAGGTTTTCGGGATGGGGCACGACACGGTGAGCACACCCAACCTGTCGTTCGGTAGGGCCGAGGAGCCGGGGCACGGCACCCCCTACGCGAGGTACGTACGGCTGGAGGAACTGCACGGCCTGCAGCACCCGCGCAGCAAGGTGCCGGCCGAGCTGTCGTTCATCGTCACCACCCAGGTGATGGAGCTGCTGTTCGACCTGCTGCGGCACGAGTGGACCCAGGCCCAGCAGGCCCTGCGCGAGGACGACGTGCCGGGGGCGCTGGCGGCGCTGCGGCGCGGCACGCACGTCCAGGACGTGCTGGTGAACTCCTGGGACCTGCTGGCGACGATGACGCCGCTGGAGTTCGGCGCGTTCCGCGAGGTGCTCGGGGAGGCCTCCGGCTTCCAGTCCTCGGCGTTCCTGCGGCTGGAGTTCCTGCTCGGCAACAAGAGCGAGCACCTGCTGCGGATGTACGAGGAGGTACCGGGCACGCACGCCGAGCTGGCGGACGCGCTGCGGGCACCGGGGCTGTACGACGACGCGCTGGCCCTGCTCGCCCGGCGCGGCCTGGCCGTCCCGTACGAGCCCTCGGCGGAGCGGTACCGGCCGCTCCCGGAGGTGGCGGCGGCCTGGCGGCGGGTCTACACCGACCCGGCGGAGTACCCCGGCCTGGCGGAGCTGGGCGAGGCACTGCTGGACGTCGCGGAGCGGGTCACCCGGTGGCGCCAGCGGCACTACTCCTCGGTCAAGCGCACCATGGGCGACAAGCCGGGGACGGGCGGCTCCAGCGGCCTGGCCTGGCTGAAGCGCTCCGCCGAGCAGGACGTCTTCCCGGAGCTGTGGACCGTCAGGAACGAGCTGTGAGGGGGCCGGGTGTGATCACCCGCGAGGAGTGCGAGGCGCTGGACGCGGCGGACCCGCTGGCGGCCTTCCGCAAGGAGTTCAGCCTGCCCGAGGGCATCGTCTACCTGGACGGCAACTCGCTGGGCGCCCTGCCCGTCCGCACCCCGGAGCGGGTGCGCGAGGTCGTCGAGGCCGAGTGGGGCCGGGAGTTGATCCGCAGTTGGAACGACGCCGGCTGGTTCGAGCAGCCCTACCGCCTGGGCGGGCGGATCGCACCGATGATCGGGGCCGGCGACGGCGAGGTGGTGGTCTGCGACACCACCTCCGTCAACCTGTTCAAGGTGCTGGCCGCCGCCCTGCGGCTGCGGCCCGGCCGCCGGACGGTGCTCGGCGACGGCGCCGCCTTCCCCACCGACCTGTACATCGCCGAGGGCGTGACCGGACTGTTCGACGGCACCCGCAGCGTGCTGCTGCCCTCCCCCCGGGAGCTGGCCGGACACCTGGACGACCAGGTGGCCGCCGTGGTCCTCTCCCACGTCGACTACCGCACCGGCGAGCTGCTGGACATGGCCGCGATCACCGCCCAGGTGCAGGCCGCCGGCGCCCTGATGATCTGGGACGTCTGCCACTCGGCCGGGGCCCTGCCGGTCGAACTGGGCTCCTGCGGCGCGGACTTCGCGGTCGGCTGCACCTACAAGTACCTCAACGGGGGCCCGGGCTCGCCCGCCTTCCTCTACGTGGCCGGGCGGCACCAGGCGGCGGCCGAGCAGCCCCTGAGCGGCTGGTTCGGGCACGCCCGCCCGTTCTCCTTCGAGCCCGGGTACGCGCCGACCGACGGCATCGGACGGTTCCTGACCAGCTCACCGTCACTGCTCGGACAGGCCGCGCTGGGGGCGAGCCTGGACGTCTGGGAGCGGGCCGACCTGAACGCCGTACGCGCGAAGAGCCTGTCCCTGACCGACCTGTTCATCACCCTGGTCGAGCCGCTCGACGTGGAGGTGGCCACGCCGCGCGAGCACGCCCGCCGGGGCAGCCAGGTCGCCCTCCGCCACCCGGACGGCTACCCCGTGGTGCAGGCACTGATCGAGCGCGGGGTGATCGGAGACTTCCGGGCACCCGACCTGATGCGGTTCGGCTTCACGCCGCTGTACCTCTCGTACGCGCAGGTCTGGGACGCCGCAGGGCAGTTGGCCGAGGTGCTGGAGTCCGGCGAGTGGCGGGAGGAGCGGTTCGGGCGGCGCGGTGCGGTGACGTAGGGGCGGTGACGTAGGGGCGGTGACGTCGCGGACGATGGCTTCGCGGAGCGCGTCCGTCAAGTGCGCTCCGGAACAGCGGTGTTGTGCCGCCCGGCCTGTGGTGATGGTGCGTCATTTCGTAGGATGGTCCGTATGGGACCTCTGGAGCCTGACCCCACCGAAATCATCGTCGGCCTGATCTGCTTCTTCCTGATCTTCGGCATACTCGGCCGGATCATCCTGCCTCGCCTCGAACAGACCCTCGCCCGGCGCGAGGACGCCATCGAAGGCGGGGCGGAGCGCGCCCGGGCCGCCATGGCCGAGGCCGAGGACACCTACACCGCCTACCGGCAGGAACTCGCCGCGGCCCAGCACGAAGCCGCCCGGATCCGCCAGGCAGCCGCCGAGGAGGGCGCCGCCCTGATCACCGCGGCCCGCGAACAGGGCCAGCGGGAGCGCGAGGAACTCGTCGCCGCAGCCCACGCCCAGATCGCCGTCGACCAGGCCCTCGCCGCGATCACGCTCCGCGAGAACGTCGGCGGCCTCGCCACCGACCTCGCCGGCCGGATCATCGGAGAACCGCTCGACGCGTTCGCCGCGCAACGCGGCTCGGTCGAGCGGTTCTTCGCCGATCGGTGACTGTTCAGTACTGATCCGCTCACCACTGATCCGCTCGGCCGAGGCCGGCCGTCACCGGCCGGCCTCGGTCGTTCTCAGCGCCAGGTCAGCTGTGACGCCCGCGACGACGGGCGACCAGCACGACCAGGCCACCACCGGCCAGCAGCGCCGCACCCGCCAGACCCAGCATGACCGGGTTCCCGGAACTACCGGTGGACGGCAGCGACGGACCGCTCGTCGTACCGCCGGTGGGCCCGTGCGTCGGCGATCCACCAGGGGTGGTGTGCGACGGGCTCGGGCGATGCGACGGACTGTGCGACGGGGTCACGCTGGGGCTGTGGGACGGGCTGTACGACGGGGAGTGAGTCGGGCTGTGGGACGGGCTCATGCTCGGGCTCGGCGAGGGCGAGGGCGAGGGGCTGGGGCTCGGGGACGGGGAGGGGGAGGGGGACGGGCTCGGAGACGGCTTGGGCGAGTGGGTGAAGCTCGGGCTGTGCGTGGGGTGCGGGCTGCGGGACGGGCTCGGAGAAGGCGACGGAGACGGGCTAGGGCTCGGGCTCGGGCTCGGCGAGGGCGAGGGCGAAGGGCTGGGCGACGGGGACGGGCTCGGGCTCGGCGAAGGACTCGGCGAGGGCGAAGGCGAGGGGCTCGGAGAAGGCGACGGGCTAGGCGAAGGACTCGGGCTCGGCGACGGGCTGGGGCTCGGGCTCGGCGAGGGAGACGGCGACGGACTCGGCGAGGGGCTCGGAGAAGGCGACGGGCTAGGCGACGGACTAGGGCTCGGGCTCGGCGACGGACTAGGGCTCGGGCTCGGCGACGGACTAGGGCTCGGGCTCGGCGACGGCGACGGGCTCGGGCTCGGCGACGGCGACGGGCTCGGCGACGCACACTCCGGAAGGTCTCCGTCGAACGGGTATGCGTGGAGTTCGTAGCCGCCGGTGCCGGTCTGCTCCAGGTTGCCCGCGAGGTACACCCGGCCGTTGATGCCCGCCTGGGAGAGCGTCATGGTGTTGGCGGGGTTGCCCGCCATGATGGAGCCCTGGAACTGGGCGCCGCCGGTGATGGTCGAGGTGGTGGCGGTCGGGAAGTTCCACATCAGCCGGGGGCGCAGGATCGCCGTCGGCGTACCGTCGAACCCGGTGTTGGTGTTGATGACGGGGTTGTCGGACAGCATGTTGACCACGACGGTGGCGCCGTCGGGGATGCCGGCGAACACCAGGTCGATCGCCGTTCCGTCGGCCTTCGTCAGGTTGCCGGACACGTTGAAGACCTGCCGCGCACTGGTGTTGTCACCCTGGAACGTGACCGTGAAGCCGTCCGAGGTGACCGTGCCGGTGGCGGCCGCCGTGCCCGTGCAGGCCGACACCGTCTCGATCTGGGTGAGTACGTCCTGGAACGGGGCGGCCGCGTTCGGGTCCTGGATGGCGGCGCCGGTCGGGGCGATGTCCGTGGTGCCGGTGAGGGTGCCGGCGTACCTGAGGTTGCCGTACGCGATACCGGTCGAGTCGCTGCCGCCGATGAAGAGGGTGTTGCCGGTCCTGATGTCGACGTTGCCGCCGACGGTGAGATGGTCCGTACCGTTCGGCGGGACGACGCGCGAGCCGACCCCGACCACGCCGGCGTTGAAGCTGCCGCCGCCGTCCTTGTCGACGGTGAAGTTGCCCAGAGCGACGATCTTGCCCTCGGCCTCCGCCGCGCGGCCCGACACGCGGTAGTAGCCACCGGTGAAGATGTTCAAGGTGGCGTCGCGGCCGGCGAAGTCGCCGTTGTTCACCGGCGGGAAGGGGTTGGGGCAGCTCGGGCCCGAGCAGGGGCCGAGTGGCGGTGCCAGCGGGGCGGCGGAACCGATGCTCAGCAGTGCCGTCATCGGTGCCAGTGTGAGCCCGGCGATCAGGGCCACCCTCACCAGTTTGCGCCGCCGGTCCGGCTGCGGCTCGGCCGCCGGCTCCTGCGGACCGACCGGGTCGGTGGTACCGACACCACGATTCATTGACTGCCCCTTACGCACGTCGGAGCGGGCAACCCCCCACCACCCGTCACTTATCTGATGATGCGTTCATCCAAGCGTGAGGATGGGCTCCCTCGACGGCACCACGCCGCCCCCTATGTCCGGATATCATGCGCTTGGTCCAGCCGAGAGAGCCGCTTGTCCGACCAGGGCTGCGGCTCATAGGTTGGATGCGGCAATCGGAGAGGACGGCAGTGATGCAGAGCGGTTCGTACGACGGGGACGGCCCGCTGGTGGCGGTGTCGGCCAGCACCGGGATCCTGCGGCACCCAGAGGCGGGCGAGCACCTGCTCTCCCCGCTCGAACAGAAGCGCGCCACCCGATTTCACCATGAATCGGTACGGAACGACTTCATCGCCGCGCACATCCTGGTGCGGTTCTGCGCCGCCCGCCTGCTGGGGCTCCCCGCAAGCACTCTGACGCTGGCCCAGCGCTGCCCCGACTGCGGGGACGCCGCCCACGGCAAGCCGTACCTGCCGGATCACCCGGACGTCCACGTCAGCCTCTCGCACACCCAGGGGCTGGTCGCCGCCGCCGCGGGGCTGCACCCCGTGGGCGTGGACGTGGAACTGCCGACCCGGGGGGACGCCTCGGCCGAGATGTACGAACGCGTGCTCGCCGAGGCCGAGTTGCGGCAGGTGCGGGCGCACCGGGACCCGGCCCGGGCCTTTCTGCGGCAGTGGGTCCGCAAGGAGGCGATGATCAAGATCGGAAGGACCACCCTGGACACCCTCGCCGACGTCGACCTCTCGGTCCTGCCGGTCGACCTGGTCGACGGCGCCGTCCTGCACAGCCGGTTCGGCGACCTGCACATCCTGGACTGGCAGGACAGGCAGGACGGGCAGGACGGTCCCGGGAGCCCGGCCGGCGCGGGCGCCACGCTCGCGGCGGTCAGCACCAGCCCCCCGCGACTGGACACCGCCGGCGTCCTCGCCCGGCAGCGGTAGCCGGGCCCCCACCCGGCCGGACGGGGCCCGGACCAGCGGTGTTAGCGTGCCTGGGGCTTCGCTCGGCGGACGCCCCGGCCGCACCGTCCGCGCAACCGCAAAGGGGCCTCCCGATGGCCAAGTTCCTCCTGAGTCTGCACGTCCTCGTCTCGGTGCTGTTCATCGGGCCGGTGGCGGTGGCGGTCAGCATGTTCCCGGCCCGGGCGCGGGCCGCGCTCGCCGGCGGCCCCGGCCAGGCCTCGGGTGCGGACGCGGGATCGCTGCGGCTGCTGCACCGGATCACCCAGGTGTACGCGCTGCTGGGCCTCGCCGTGCCGCTCCTGGGCATCGGCACCGCGCAGGTGATGGATGTCCTGGGGCAGTCCTGGCTGATCGTCTCGATGGTGCTGACCGCGCTGGCCGCGCTCTCGCTGCTGCTGTTCGTACTGCCCGCCCAGCAGGCCGCCGTGGACGCTCTCGGACTCGACGAGACCCGGGCCGACGACCACGCCGGGGCGGTGCGGGGCCTGCGCCTGCTGCCGATGACGGCCGGCGTCTTCAACCTGCTGTGGGCCGTGGTGGTCGTCCTGATGGTGATCCGCCCCGGATCGACCACCGGCGCCTGAGGCGCCGAGGCACTGAGGCACCGCTCCCGCCCCGGGCCCGGCCGGTGAACCCCGGCGTGGTGCGATCCAGACCCCCGTGGCCGGACCGTCCCACGCCGGGATGATCATCCGATGACCAGTCTGCCGGGCCTCGTCAACGGCCCACTAACATGTCACCAACAGGGCCTTCGACGGGGAGTTGACGGGACGACCGGCCCGCCTCGGGAGGGTTGTCACATGCGTTTTGGCCTGCTCGGCCCCTTGACCGTGCACGACGGTGCGGGTGTGAGCCGCCCGGTCGGGGCACTCAAGAGCAGGACGCTGCTGACGGCCCTGCTCCTGCGGGCCGGCCGCCCGGTCACCGTCGACAGCCTCAAGGAAGCACTGTGGGGGCAGCACCCGCCCGCCACCGCGACGGCCTCCCTGCACAACCACGTCTCCCGGCTGCGGCGGGTGCTCGCGGACGACGAGGAGTCCCGGCTGCGCGCGGTGCCGCAGGGATTCCTGCTGCACGCCACCCAGGACGAACTGGACACCGGCCGCTTCGCCCGCCTCCTGGCCGACGCCCGGACGGCACACCGGCGCCAGGACTGGCCGGGGCTCGCCCGGCAGGCCGGCGCGGCCCTGGAGCTCTGGCGCGGGCAGCCGCTCGCCGACGTACCGGGCTTCGCCGGGCACCCGGCCGTACTGCGGCTGACGGACCAGCACCTGCAGCTGCTGGAGTGGCGCTTCGACGCCGACCTCCAGCTCGGACGCCACGAGGGCCTGGCCACCGAACTCGGGGCGCTGGCCGCCGAGTACCCCTACCGGGAGGCCTTCCACCGCCAGCTCATGCTCGCGCTGCACCGCACGCACCGGCAGGCCGAGGCGCTCGCCGTCTTCCACGCGCTGCGCCGCACCCTCGTCGACGCGCTGGGGGTCGAGCCCGGGCGGGCCGTCCAGGAGGCGTACCAGGAGATCCTGGCCGACGCCCCGGCGCCGGGCGACGAACCGGCCGAGCCACCGGCTCCGGCCGCCCGGCCGCGACCGGCCCAGCTCCCGGTGCCCCCGGCCGGCTTCGTCGGCCGGGCCGAGCAGCTCGCCGCCGTGCACGCGGCCCTGACGGCGGGTGGCGGGCAGCCTGCCGTGGCGGTCGTCAGCGGCATGGCCGGGGTCGGCAAGACCGGCCTCGCCCTGCAGGCCGCCCGCGCCCTGCGCGAGCACTTCCCGGACGGACAGCTGTTCCTGAACCTGCACGGCGCCACTCCCGGCGTCGCGCCGCTCGGCGCACTGCACGCACTCGGGGCCCTGCTGCGCGGGCTGGGCATCGAACCCCGGCTGATCCCCGGCGACGCCGACGCCGCGTCCGCCCTGCTGCGCTCCACGCTCGACGCCACCCGCACCCTGATCGTGCTCGACGACGCCGCCTCGGCCGCGCAGGTCCGCCCACTGCTGCCGGCCGGGCCCGCCTGCGCCGTCCTGGTCACCAGCCGGCCGCCGCTGGCGGCGCTCGACGGCGCCGCGCACATCCCGCTGGCGCCGCTGACGGCGACCGAGGCCGCCGCGCTGATCGCCGGCGCCTCCGGGCGCGGGGCCGGCCAGGGCGACAGCGAGGCGGTCCGACGACTGGCCGAACTGTGCGGCCAACTCCCGCTCGCCCTGCGGGTGGTAGCTGCCCGACTGGCCGTCCGCCGGGCGCTGACCGCGGAGTCCCTGGTCGAGCTGCTCACCGACCAGGAGCGCCGGCTCGACCAGTTGGAGTACGACGACCTGAGCGTGCGCCGCTCGCTCGCCGTCGCCCACGACGCCCTGCTCACCTCGGAGCGCGCCGACGAACGCGACGCGGCCCTCGCACTGCGGCGGATCGGCGCCCTGGACCTCCCCGAGTACGGCGTGCCGCTGCTCGCCCGGCTGATGGACACCGACGAGGACCGGGCGGCCGACGCGCTGGACCGGCTGGTGGGCGTCGCGCTGCTGGAGGAGACCGACTTCGGCTACTACGCGCCGCACGACCTGGTCCGCGACTTCGCCCGCGAGCTGGCCGTCCGGCTCGACGGACCGCCCGACCGGGCGGGTGCCACCGACCGGGCGCTGCGCTGGTACGCCGCCGCGGCGCGGGAGTCCGTCGTGGCGATCGTCCCGCCCGGGACCGAGCGCGACCGGCGGCTTCCCGGGCGCCGCGGCGAGGCAGCGCCCTTCGCCGACGGTCCGGAGGCATTCGCCTGGTGCGACCGGGAGTTGACGAACATCGCCACGCTCGCCACCAACTTCGGCGGCGTGCCCGCCCACCGGGAGACCGTCCTGGCGCTCGTCCAGGCGCTGTTCCCGTACCTGCAACGCCGGGGCCGGATCGAGGCGTTGCGGGTGCTGAACGAGATCGCACTGGCCACCGCGTGCGCGTGCGGCGACGCGACCGCGCAGGGCCAGGCGCTCAGCGACCTCGCCGGCGGGCGCTTCATGGCCGGACAGTTCGAGGCCGCACTGGCCCTGAACGAGCGGGCGATCGGCATCTGGCGGGAGCTCGGCGACGACGAACGGGTGCTGCCCGCGCTGTCCAACCGGGGCCTGCTGCTCCAGGATCTCGACCGCGACGCCGAGGCGGCCACCGTCCTCGACGAGTGCCTGCTGATCGCCCGGCGCAGGGGTGTGGAGCGTACCGAGGCGATCGTCCTCAGTACTCTCGGCAACCTGCACGAGAAGTCCGACCCGCGGCTCGCGCTGCGCTGCCACACCCTGAGCCTGGAGATCGGCGAGCGGCTCGGTGACATCGTGGTGTGCCAGGCCGCGCGGACGAACATCGGGTACGCCCACCTCAAGCTCGGTGAACCCGCCGAGGCGCTGCCGCAGTTCGAGGCCTGCCTGCGGTCGGTGACCGTCGACGCCGCCGACTGGCACCAGGAGGTGCAGGCCCGGCTCGGGCTGGTCCGCTCGCTGCACGACCTGCACCGCGAGGAGGAGGCGGAGCGGGAGTGCCAGCGGGTCCTCACGATGGCCGGCGAGCGCGGTGACACCTACTCCCAGGGGCTCGCCCTGCACGTCCACGGGCTGATCCTGCACTCGCTCGACCGGCCCGAGGAGGCCCTGGCGCGCTGGCAGGAGGCGCTGAAGGCGCTCGCCGGCACCGACGACCCGGTGGTCGCCGAGCTGAGGACGCTGACCACCGGCGAGGGCCGGGTGCCCACCCAGCGGTCGGGCGGGGCCGGGGCGACCGCCCTGCGGTGAGCGCGGGACACCGGCCCGTCCGACGGCGGGGACGCGGGCGGCCTGCCGAGCCGCGCCTCAACTCCCGGGCAGGCCGAACAGGTCGGCGGCGTTGTGGTGGCAGACGGCCCGCAGCCAGTCGTCCCCCAGCCCGAGCGCGGCCAGCGCGTGCAGCGCCTCGGCGTACGGGTACGGGATGTTGGGGTAGTCGGTGCCGAGCAGGATCCGGCCCTGGAGGGCGCGCAGGCGCGGCAGTTCGGCGGGCGGGAAGGGCGCGTCGCGCTCGGTGAAGGCCGTGAACGCCATCGTGGTGTCGAGCCGGACGTGCCGGTGGCGCTCGGCCAGGTCGAGGAAGTCCCCGTACTCCGGCAGGCCCATGTGCGCCACCACCAGCCGCAGTTCGGGGTGCCGGCCGAGCACCGCGCCGATCGGCCCGGGGCCGGTGTGCTTGCCGGGGACCGGGCCGGAGCCGCAGTGCGTGACGACGGGAGTGCCGCTCTCCGCGAGCAGGCCCCAGACCTCCTCCAGCAACGGGTCATCGGGGTCGTACCCGCCGACCTGGAGGTGGGCCTTGAACACCCGGGCGCCGTCCTGGAGGGCCTGCGCGACGTAACCGGCGGCCCCGGGCTCGGGGAAGAAGGTGGCGGTGTGCAGGCAGTCGGGGGTGCGGGCGGCGAAGCCGGCGGCCCAGGCGTTCAGCCAGACGGCCATCCCGGGCCTGTGCGGGTAGAGCATCGAGGTGAACGCGCGGACGCCGAACTCCCTGAGCAGTGCGACGCGTTCGGCCTCCTCCTGGCGGTAGGTGATCGGCCAGGGCCGGCCGGTCAGCGGGCCCGCCGCGTCGAAGTAGGCCCACACCTTGTCCAGGACGTTCTTGGGCATGAAGTGCGTGTGCACGTCGATCAGGCCGGGGAGGCCGAGGCCCTGCCAGAACGCCCGGACTTCGGCGGTGCTCACCCGGGCACCGGCATGGCGCGCTCGATGATCGCGCCGGTGTCCACGCCCGTTGGCAAGGTGCCGAACGCCCCGCCGTGGTCGCCGCCGAGGCGGGAGGCGCAGAACGCGTCCGCGACCGCCGGGCTGCCGTACCGCACCAGCAGGGAGCCCTGGAAGGCCAGTGCCATCGCCTCGACCAGGCGCCGGGTGCGGTACTCCAGGTCGCTCAGGTCGCCGAGTTCCTTGCGGAGGCGGGCGACGGCGGCGTCCAGCCGGCGGTCCGCGCCCGCGGCCAGGGCGAGTTCGCCGAGGAACGCCTGCACGGTCTCCGGCCGCTTCGCCATCGCGCGCAGCGCGTCCAGCGCGGCGACGTTGCCGGACCCCTCCCAGATCGAGACCAGCGGCGCCTCCCGGTAGAGCCGGGGCATGCCGGACTCCTCCACGTAGCCGTTGCCACCCAGGCATTCGAGCGCCTCGGCCGCGTGCGCCGGACCGCGCTTGCAGACCCAGTACTTGGCGACGGCGAGCCCGAGCCGCCGCACCAGCACCTCGTTCCCGTCGCCCGCGAGGGCGGCGTCGGTGGCGGTGGCCAGCCGCATCGCGACGGCGGTGGCCGCCTCGGACTCCACCACCAGGTCGGCCAGCACGTTGCGCATCAGCGGCTGGTCGGCCAGGGCCGCACCGAACGCCCGCCGGTGGACGGCGTGGTGGACGGCACGGGTCGCACCCAGGCGGATGCCGGAGGCGGCGCCGAGGGTGCAGTCCATCCGGGTCATGTTGACCATCTCGATGATGGTCGGCACGCCGCGCCCCTCCTCGCCGACCAGCCAGCCGACCGCGCCGTCGTACTCGATCTCGGCGGAGGCGTTCGACCTGTTGCCCAGCTTGTCCTTCAGCCGCTGCAGCAGGATGCGGTTGCGACTGCCGTCCGGCAGGACGCGCGGCAGCATGAAGGAGCTGAGACCGCCCGGGGCCTGGGCCAGCGTCAGGAACAGGTCGGACATCGGCGCCGAGGTGAACCACTTGTGCCCGGTCAGCCGGTAGGTGCCGTCGGCGTTCGGCACGGCGGCGGTGGTGTTGGTGCGGACGTCGGAGCCGCCCTGCTTCTCGGTCATCGACATGCCGGCGATCAGGCCGCGCTTGGTGTGCGGCTCGCGCAGCCCGAAGTCGTACTCGGGGGTGGTGAGCAGCGGTTCGAGCCACTCGGCGAGGGCCGGGGTGGCGCGCAGCGCGGGTACGGCGGCGTACGTCATGGTGATCGGGCAGATGTGCCCGGCCTCGACCTGGCCCCAGACGTAGAACTTGGCGGCGCGGGCGGTGTGCGCGCCGGGCCGGTCGTCGCGCCAGGGGGCGCCGTGCAGGCCGTGGCCGACGGCGGTGCGCATCAGGTCGTGCCAGTGCGGATGGAACTCGACCTCGTCGATCCGGTGGCCGAAGCGGTCGTGGGTGCGCAGTGCCGGCGGGTGCTCGTTGGCCATCCGGCCCCACTCGCCGGCCTGTTCGGATCCGGCCAGGCGGCCCAGCTCGTGCAGCTCCGGTTCGGCCCAGCCGGCGCCGGCGCGGTGCAGGGCCTCGATCAGCCCGGGGTCGGCGGCGGTGTCGTGGCCGTAGGGCAGCGGCACCTGGTTGGTGACCTCATGTGTTGCCGGCATCGCGTCCTCCCAGGGCACGAAGGGTGAAGGAGACCAGGCCGGGGATGACCTCGGCCGGCGCGGAGCCCTCGGCGAGCGGGCCGGCGAGTGCCTCGCCGACGGCCCCGACCAGGGCGGCGGCGGTCAGGTCCGGATCCTGGGCGGGCAGCCGGCCGGCGGCGACGGCCGCGGCGATCTGGGTGGCGAGCACGTCGCGGAAGGCCCGCCGGAAGACCAGCCGTTCGGTGTCGACGACGGCGTCGGCGGGTTCGACCAGCAGGGCGTAGGCGAGCCGGGGTGCCTTGAGCGCGCGGGCGGCGAAGGTCTCGACCACGGCGGCGACCCTGGCCTGCGGGGTGTCCTGGCGGGCGACGGCCTCGTTGACGGCGGCGATCTCGCGGGTGACGACGCGGCGGAACAGCTCCACGGACAGCTCGGCCTTGTTGGCGAAGTGCTGGTAGAGGCTGCCGGTGGCGATGCCGGCCCGGTCGGCGACGGCGGCCATCGAGCAGCCGCCGTACCCGCGGTCGGCGAGCAGGCCGACGGCGGCCTGGAGGACCGCTTCTCGCTGGGCGTCCAGCCGCGCCTGGACGGCGGGTGTGCGTCGGTAGGCCATGGAAGCATTGAAGCACCGATTCAGTACTTCGACCAGCACCGCCGGGCACCCGCCCGCCCGCGTCCGTGCCCGGTCAGCCGTCCTTCCAGTGGCGGCGCCCGAGGCTGACCAGCCGCAGCTGCATCCGGGCGGTGGCCGCGATCCGCCGGCCGGCGTCGGCGTCCGGCGCCTCCAGGAAGGCCGCGGCGGTCGACACCATGTGCTCGACGTAGAGCCCGGCCAGCATCCGCAGCTCCTCGTCGCTCCAGCCCTCGGCGGCGGGCTGCAGCGCGAGGGCGGCGCCGACCTCCTCGGCGAAGCGGTCCAGTTCGGCCGCGACGGCCTCGCGCACCTGCCGTACTCCCCCGTGCCGCTCGCGCGCCAGGAAGCGCACGTGGGCCCGGTCGCCCGACACGTGCCGCTCGATGACCTCGACCGTGCGGTCGATCAACTCCTCCGCCCCGCCGCGCTCCTCAAGGACGGAGCGGACGAGCACGTGCAGGCTGGCGAGCGACTCCTCCACCAGCGCGACCCCGAGGTCGGCCATGTCCCTGAAGTGCCGGTAGAAGCCGGCCGGGGACATTCCCGCGGCCCGGGTGACCTCGCGGACGCCGAGCCCGGCGAGGTTCTGCTCCTCCAGCAGGCGAAGGCCCGCGTCCAGCAACCCGCGCCGGCTCTGCTGCTTCTGGGCCTGTCTGGCCCCCATGGTGTGACTCACGCCATTCAGTAAACAACTGTTTGCTGACATTGGCCAGCGTAGAGTGAGGTTTCAGCGAACACTTGTCATCTCAACTGTTCGCCGAATGGCCCTGCCACCGCCGGTCACCTCCGAGAAAGGCCGCACCGTGATCCTCTTCGCCGCCCTGGTCGCCATGGGAATCCTCATCGGCGCAGCCGCCCACACCACGCTGCCGGTGTTCCTCACCGCCTCCGCCGCGATCGCCCTCTGGCTGCTGGCCTTCGGCGCACGTGAGGGCCTCACCCGGCTCCGGCGCCGCTGACCCGCCCCGCCCCGCCCCGCAGCAGCAGCAGCAGCAGCAGCAGCGACAACGTGCCGCCGAACCCACCGCACCGGAGGAGCACCCCATGACCGCCACCGCCCCGACCACCCGTCACCGCACCGCGCGCAGCGCCCACGAGGCCGACAACCTGGCCGTCGCCTCGTTCCTGCTCGGCCTGCCGGGCCTGTTGCTGCTCAACATCGCCCTCGGCCCGCTCGCGATCGTCCTGGGCGTCCTGGCCCTCGTGCGCGGCACCGCCCGGCGCGGCCGCGCCCTGCTCGGCCTCACTCTCGGCGTCGCCGACCTGGCGGTGCTCGTCGTCGCCACCGCCGCCGGCCACGGCACGCTGTGGCAGCTCGGCTGAGCCGGCCCCACCGCACCCGCAGCCGCACCGGCCGATGGCGGGCACGGCCATGTCGTCGGTGCTGAGCAGGCCCGTCCGGTACGTGACGTCCCGGTTCGGCGCGCCGATCACGGACTGCGGGGACGGGTACGGCCCCCGTACCCGAGCCGGGCGGCCGGGGCGCAGGGCACGCCCGCCCGGTCGCGCGCAGCCGCAGGGTCGCGCCGGCCACGACGCGGGCGGCGGCGAGCAGCGGGCCGCCGTGGTGGCCGTCCTGGGGTCGGCAGGCCGACGGCGACGCCGGGCACGAGGACGGCCACGGGCACCCGGCGGACGTACCCGGCCGGGAAGCCGGCGCGACGCTCCATCGCTCTCCTGCCCGGTCGTGGTCGGCGACGTCTCCAAGCAGCGCCCACGGCCGTCCCACGGACGGTCCGGGACGGCCGTGGCGGGCGGCGCCGGCGCCGTCAGTCCGCGGCGACGGCGCGCAGGACGTCCAGCCGGGCGGCCCGGCCGGCCGGCCGCAGGCCCGCGACGGCACCCGCCAGCAGGCCGGCCCCGAGCACGACGGCCAGCTGGAGCGGCGGGACGGCGAACGAGCCCGTCCCCGCACTGTCGGAGGCCTTCACCAGGGCCCAGCCGAGGAACGCCCCGAGCCCGAGGCCGCCGACCGTGCCGAACGCCGAGACCAGCACCGACTCCCAGCGCACCATGCCGCGCAGCTGGCCCCGGGTCTGGCCGACCGCGCGCAGCAGACCCAGCTCCCTGGTCCGCTCGTGGACGGCGAGGGTGAGCGTGTTGGCGATGCCCAGCAGGGCGATCAGGACGGCGAGCGCGAGCAGGGCGTAGACCACCGAGAGCATCATGTCGACGCCGCCGGCCGCGCTCGCCGCGTACTCCTCGCGGTCCTGCACCCGCGGGCTGCCGAACGGCTCCACGGCCCGCTGCACGGCGGCCCTGCCGGTGGCGAGCGGCACGCCGTCCTTGAGGGCCACGGCGACCATGGAGTCGCTGTCCTGGCCCCGGTGCGGGGCCCAGGCCTCGCGGGTGACCAGGTAGTCGCCGGCCAGCCCGCTGCCCTCGTACAGCGCCCGGACGGTGAACGGGCCGCCGCCCCCGTCGGTGAAGCCCACCGTGACGCGCTGGCCGAGCCGCCAGCCGTGCCTGTCCGCCTCCGCGCGGGAGACGGCCAGGCCGTCGGTGCCGAGCGCGCCCAGCGAGCCGTCGACCCGGCCGAGGTCGACGACGCCCGCCAGCCGGGCCGGGTCGGTGACGTCCAGGGTGCGGCCATGGCCGTCGATCCGGGCAACGCCCCGGCCGAGGCCCACCGTCCGGCCGACCTCGGGCAGGGCGGCGAGCGCGTCGGCCAGTCCGGGGCTGACGCCGCTGCCGCCGGCCCCGAAGGCGGGCGCGGTGACGGCGAGGTCGCCCGCGAAGGAGTCGGCGACGGTGTCGTCCAGGGTCGCCTTGACGGACGCGCCGAAGACGGTGAACAGGGTGACCACGGCGACGCCGATCATCAGGGCGGTCGCGGTGGCGGCCGTCCGCCGGGGGTTGCGGGCCGCGTTGCGCCGGGCCAGCGTGCCCGGCACGCCGCGCAGCCGGGCCAGCGGCGCACCCAGCACCCGGACGGCGAGGGTGGCCGCGACCGGGCCGAGCACCACCACCGCGCCGAGCACGGCCAGTGCCCCGGCGGTGGTCAGCGCCACGGACGGGCCCTCGCTCGCCCCGGCCACGGCCGCCGGGACGCCGCCCGCCAGCAGGACGGCGCCGAGCGCGAGCCGGAGCCGGCCGGCCCGGCCGTCGGCGGCGCGGTCCACCGCGGTCTCGCGCAGGGCGGCGAGCGGCGCCGTCCGCCCGGCGCGCAGGGCGGGCAGCAGGGCGGAGCCGGCCGCGACGGCCGTACCCACCGCGAGCGGCAGCAGGACGGCGGCGGTGCTGATCACCATGCCGCCGGTCGGCAGTGAGAAGCCGAGCGCGGAGAACAGCGCCTTGAGGCCCGTCGCGACCCCGACGCCGACCGGCAGACCGGCCAGCGAGGCCAGCAGGCCCACCGTCAGCGCCTCCGCGAGGGTCGCGCCGAGCACCTGGCCGCGGGCCGCGCCCAGGGCCCTCAGCAGGGCGTTCTCCCTCGTCCGCTGGGCGACCACGATGGCGAAGGTGTTGTGGATGGTGAACGTCGCCACCAGCAGCGCGATACCCGCGAAGACCAGCAGCAGGGTGGTGAACATGCTCAGGAACCGGCCGGACACCTGCGCGGTGCTCTCCGCGGTGGCGGCCGCGCCGGTGACCGCCTCCACCCCGGCGGGCAACTGCGGGGCCAGCGCCCGGACCAGCCCGGCCTGCGAGGTGCCCGCGACCGCCCGGACCTGGACGGAGCTGGCCTGGCCCGCACCCCGTGGGGTGAGGTGGCGCTCGGCGTCGTCCAGGGTCAGGCCGGTGAAGGTGCTGGGGCCCATGCCGTCGGCGCTGTCGCCGAAGGTCACGATGCCGACGACGGTGATCCGCACCGGGTCGGGGGTGCGCAGCACGGTGGTGTCGCCGATGTGCAGGCCGCCGCTGCGCGCCGCGCCCCGGTTGACGACCGCCTCGCCCGGCGCGGCCGGCGCCCGGCCCTCGGCGAGCCGGTACGGGTTGAGCCGCGGGTCGGCGAGCCAGTTGCCGGCCAGCGTGGGCGGGCCCTGCCCGCCGACCGGCTTGCCGTCGCTGCCGACCAGCTGGCCCGCACCGACCACCGAGGCCTCGGCGGCGGCCACCCCCGGTACGGTGCCCAGCCGCGCCGCGAGCGCGGCCTCGACCGGGGCCCGGACACCGCCGGGGGTGCCCGGCGAGTCCAGCACGTCGGCGCTGCGGACGACGGCGTCGGTGCCCGCGTTGGCGTCCGCGAACAGGGTGTCGAAGTTGGCGCGCAGCGTGTCACCGAGCACCATCGTCCCCGCCAGGAAGCTGACGCCGAGCAGGATCGACAGGAACGTCCCGGCGAGGCGCCGCCGGTGTGCCCGCAGCGAGCGCAGGCTGATCCGCACGGTGGCGCGCGCGGCGGGGCCGCCGGCCGGCTTCATGACCGCCCCCGCTCGAAGGCCTTCATCCGGTCCAGCACCCGGTCGGCGGTGGGCTGCGCCATCCGGTCGACCAGCCGGCCGTCGGCGAGGAAGAGCACCGCGTCGGCGTGGCCGGCCGCGGTCGGGTCGTGGGTGACCATGACGACGCACTGGCCCATCTCGTCGACGGCGCGCCGCAGCAGGCCGAGCACCTCGCCGCCGGTGCGGGAGTCCAGGTTGCCGGTGGGCTCATCCGCGAACACCACCCGGGGCCGGCCGGCCAGCGCCCGGGCTACGGCGACCCGCTGCTGCTGGCCGCCGGAGAGTTCGCTCGGGCGGTGGTGCAGGCGGTCGCCGAGCCCGATCACGTCGATCAGGGTGTCCAGCCAGGCGCGGTCGGGGGCGGCGCCGGCCAGGTCCAGCGGGAGGGTGATGTTCTCCAGCACGGTCAGGGTCGGAACGAGGTTGAAGGCCTGGAAGACGAAGCCGATCCGGTCGCGGCGCAGCAGCGTCAGCTTCCGGTCGCCCAGGCTGCCGAGCTCGGTGTCGCCGATGTAGGCGCTGCCGGCGGTCAGCGTGTCCAGGCCGGCGGCGCAGTGCATCAGGGTGGACTTGCCGGATCCGGACGGCCCCATGATCGCGGTGAACCGGGCGGCCGGGAAGTCGACGGTGACGTGGTCCAGCGCGCGGACCCGGGTGTCGCCGACGCCGTAGACCTTCACGGCGTCGGCGACCCGGGCGGCGGTGTCGGTGACGACGTCGAGCGTGGTCACTCGGCACCACCGCGGCGCTCGCGCGGGTCCTCGGCGAGGACGGTGCGGCGGGCGCGGTACTCGTCCGCGTCGATGTCGCCCTCGGCGTAGCGGCGGCCCAGGACGGACAGCGGGCTGTCCGGGCGGCCGGTGCAGCCGCGGCGCCAGACGGTGCGGCGCAGCACGAGGACGACGAGGAACACGACGGCGAGCCAGAACAGCGGGATCAGCAGGATCCACGGCCCAGGGCCGTTCCAGTCGTGGTCGGCGAGCAGCGTGTACATGGTGGTTCATCTCCCCGGTGGCGGGCTCGGCCCAGGTGCTCCCGGGCTCCTTCGAGCATTCCGCCGAGGGGGGTCGTCGCGCGTCGTACGGGCAGCGGCTCCGCGCCTACTCCGCGGGGAGTACGCGGCCCGTGCATGCGGCCGCGCCGCCGCTCAGCCCAGCCAGCCGGGCCGGACCAGCCCGGACTCGTACGCCAGCACGACGAGTTGGGCCCGGTCGCGGGCGGCGAGCTTGACCATGGCTCGGCTGACGTGGGTCTTGGCGGTGAGCGGGCTGACCACCAGCCGGCGGGCGATGTCCTCGTTGGACAGGCCCATGCCGACGAGGGTCAGCACCTCGCGTTCGCGCTCGGTGAGCAGTGAGAGGTCCGTGGCGCAGCCGTCCGGCTCCTTGGAGCGGGCGGCGAACTCGCCGATCAGACGGCGGGTCACGCCGGGCGAGAGCAGCGCGTCGCCGGCCGCCGCGACCCGGACGGCGCGCAGCAGGTCGGCCGGTTCGGTGTCCTTGACCAGGAACCCGGCGGCGCCCGAGCGGAGCGCCTCGAAGACGTACTCGTCGAGTTCGAAGGTGGTCAGGACCACCACCCGGACGGCGGCCAACGCGGGGTCACCGGCGATCCGGCGGGTGGCGAGCAGGCCGTCCACGCGCGGCATCCGGATGTCCATCAGCACCACGTCGGGCCCGAGCTCGCGGGCCAGGCGGACGGCGTCCTCACCGTCGCCCGCCTCGCCGACCACCTTGATGTCGTCCTGCGCGTCGAGCAGGGCCCGGAAGCCGGCCCGGACCAGCGCCTGGTCGTCCGCCAGCAGCACCCGGATCATCGTTCGCTCCCTCACCGGTCGTCCTCCACGGCGGCCGTGGGCAGCGTGGCCCGGACCCGGAACCCGCCGTCCGGCCGTGTCCCCGCCTCCAGGGTGCCGCCGAACGCGGCCACCCGCTCCCGCATGCCGGTCACCCCGCTGCCGGAGCCGCCCGCCTCGCCGTGGCCCGGCGGGCCGGGGTCGTCCACCTGGACGGTCAGTTCCCGTTCGGCGCTCCAGTCCAGCCGGACGGCCGCGCTGCGCGCCGTGGAGTGCCGGATCACGTTGGTCAGCGCCTCCTGGACGATCCGGAAGGCCGTCAGGTCGACGCCGGCGGGCAGCGGCCTCGGCCGGCCGCCGACGCCGACCGTCACCGCCAGCCCGGCCCGGCCGGCCTGCGCGGCCAGCTCGTCCAGGCGGGCCAGGCCCGGAGCCGGTCCGCGCGGGGCGGCGGCGCCGGGCGCGCGCAGGGTGCCGAGCACCTGGCGCACCTCGCCGAGCGCCTCCTTGCTGACGCTCTTGATCGTGGTCAGCGCGGTGCGGGCCTGCTCGGGCCGGGTGTCCAGCAGCTCCAGCGCGACCCCGGCCTGAACGTTGATCAGCGAGATGCTGTGCGCCAGGATGTCGTGCAGCTCGCGGGCCATCCGCAGCCGCTCCTCGTCCGCCCGGCGGCGCTCGGCCTGCGCCTGGTAGGCCTGGTGGGCGGCCATCCGCTCCTGCCGGAACCGCAGGATCTCGGCGAAGGCCACCACCAGCAGCACCCAGGCCGAGGCGCCGAGCTCCTGCCACCACAGGACGCGCGTCCCGAACGTGTCCGACCAGCTGGCCGGCAGCACGAAGGCGGCCAGCGCGTGCGCCAGGTAGCAGGCGCCCAGCGCGATCCAGGCGGCCCGGCGGTGGCCGCTCTGCACGGCCACGCAGACGGCGACGACCAGGCTCAGGAAAACCGGCCCGTAGGGGTATCCGGCCAGCAGGTACCCGGCGGTGACGGCGGAGGTGCCCGCGACCACGGCGACCGGGTGGCGGCGGCGCAGCACCAGCAGCGCCGGGCCGGCCAGCAGCAGCGCGTACCCGAGCGCGTCCAGGCCGGTCCGGCCGGGCTGGTGGAGGCCTGCCACGGTGGTGCCTCCGACCTGGATCGCGGCGACCGCCAGCGCGGAGGCCACCGGCCAGCCGGCCTTGGCGGCGCGCACCCACGGCGGGCGCCAGGGCTCGGGGCCGTCTGGATCGGATGCCATGCCGGAAGGCTAGCGAGCCGTCGCGCCGCCCGCGTCACCCCACGGGGGCGACCCGGCGTACTCCCCCGGGAGTATGCGGCCGGTCACCGTACCTGTAAGTAGCAATGGGTGTCAGGTTGTCCCAAGAAGTTTTCAAGAAGGTAACGAATCAAGCACCGATTCTTCTGAAACACGTTTAGTTATTGACGTCAAGCACTCGAAAACGTTTGACTCCCTCCTCGGCCGCAACGACGCGGCACAGTCAGGAGGCACCACCCCGCATGAACACAGTGACGCGTCGTACCCTCAGTTCCACTGCCGCGCTCGCGCTCGCCCTGCTCTCCCTCACGGCCTGTGGATCGGACGGTTCCGGCACCAAGTCGGACGGCGTCGGCGACACCACGGTCGGTCTGCTGCTGCCCGAGAAGACCTCGTCCACCCGGTACGAGGCCTTCGACAAGCCCATGATCGAGGCCTCCGTCGCCTCCCTCTGCACGAACTGCAGCGTCGACTACGCCAACGCGGACGGCGACGAGGGCGTGCAGAAGCAGCAGTTCGACGCCCTGCTGGCCAAGGGCGTCAAGGTCATCCTGCTCGACCCGGTCAACGCCAAGAACACCGCGCCGTGGGTCGAGGCGGCCACCGCCAAGGGCGCGAAGGTGGTCGCCTACGACCGCCTGGCCGCCGGAAACGTCGCCGCGTACATCTCCTTCGACAACTCCCGGACGGGCGAACTCCAGGGCGCTGCCCTGCTCGAAGCCCTCGGCCCGAAGGCCGCCACCGCCCAGATCGCGATGATCAACGGCGCCGAGAGCGACCCGAACGCCGCCTCCTTCAAGTCCGGGGCGCACAAGGCCCTCGACGGCAAGGTGAAGAAGATCGGCTACGAGCAGTCCGGCGAGTGGAAGCCCGAGGTCGCCGCGCAGAAGATGACCGAGGCGATCCGCAGCCTCGGCAAGGACGGCATCCAGGCCGTCTACGTCGCCAACGACGGGATGGCCGCCTCGGTCATCGACACCCTCAAGGGCGCCGGCATCAAGAACGTCCCGGTCGGCGGCCAGGACGCCTCGCTCGACGCGATCCAGCGGATCCTCACCGGCGACCAGGCGTACACCATCTACAAGCCGTACAAGCCGGAGACGGACGCGGCCGGCACCATCGCTGTTCACCTGCTGAAGGGGCTGGATGTCACGTCCATCGCCAGCTCGATCACTGAGAGTGGCGGATCGCACGTCCCGTCGATGCTGCTGACCCCGATCGTCGTCACCAAGGCGAAGGTCGCCGTGACGGTCGTCGCCGGCGGCCTCTACACGGCGGAGCAGGTCTGCACCGCGGCGTACGCGGCCGCCTGCGCGGAGGCCGGCGTCAAGTAGTCCACACCCGGACCCCCGGGTCCACGAGCGCTGCGGCCGGCGAAGGGACATCGCCGGCCGCAGCCGCATCTCCCGCCGCATCCGGTGAGCCGGCCCGGCCGGCCCGGCCGGGCCGCCCAGCTGGCGCGCCGGGCGGGCGGGCTACACGCGGGCGACGGCCGCCGAGCGACGGTCGAACACCTCGGGCCGGGCCGTCCGCAGCGCCGTGGAGAGCGCGCCGACCAGCACCGCGTCGTCCCACAGCAGACTGGGCGCCAGCCGGGGACGCAGCGGGGTGAGCGCCTGCAGCGCCTCGTCCACCCGGGCGATCAGCAGATCCGCGCTGTGCCCGATACCACCGCCGAACACCACCAGCTCCGGGTCGATGACGGAGGACACCACGGCCACCACGTAGGCGAGCTGCTCGGCCTCGTGCTGGACGGCGGCGAGCGCGGCATGGTCACCCGCTCGCGCGGCCTCGAAGACCTCCTTGGCCGAGTCCGCCCCCCGCAGGCCCAGCTCCCTGGCGATCCGGACCACGGACTCCGCCGAGGCGGCCGACTCCAGCATCCCGCGCCGCTCGTCCGGGCCGCCGCTGTCCGCGTCCGGGCCGACGGCCCCCGGCCGGAGGGCGGCCGGCACGCCCGGCAGCCCGGGCAGCGGCAGGAAGCCGATCTCACCCGCCGCGCCGTGCGCGCCGCGCTGCAGCTTGCCGCCGGAGACCACGCCCATGCCCACCCCGGTGCCGATCAACAGGTAGACGAAGTGCCCGCTGCCCACGCCCGCGCCGTGCGCGTACTCCCCCAGGGCCGCGAGGTTGGCGTCGTTGTGGACGCTGATCGTGGTGTCCAGGCCGTCCCGGATCCGGTCGAAGAGCCCGCGCCGGCCCCAGCCCGGCAGTTGGGCGGCGTAGCGGACGCGCTGCTCCGACTCGTCCCAGACCCCGGGCGTGCCGATCGCGGCGTGCACGACGGCGGCGGGCTCGACCCCGGCCTCGGCGGCCACCGCCCGCGCCTCGGCGATCACGGCGTCCGCGACGGCGTCGGCGGTGTCACCCAGGTTCGGGACGGTCCGGCGGGCCACGATGTCCCCGGCCAGGTCGGCGAGTGCGATCCGCAGCCAGCCGCGGCCGATGTCGACGCCCAGCACGTACCCGGCGGTCGGATCCGGCTCGTACAGGACGGCGGTGCGCCCGCGCCCGGGGGCGATCAGCCCGGCCTCGCGGGCGAGCCCGGCCTGCTCCAGTGTCGCCAGTGCGGTGGACACCGTGGGCTTGGACAGCCCAGTGTCCCGGGCCAGTTGGGCCCGCGAGGCGGGCCCGGCGGTGCGCAGCCGCTCCAGCAGCATCCACTCGTTGTTGCTGCGCAGCCGCTGTCTGCTCCAGGGCTGCGCGGTCGCGGACCCGGGTGCCGGGTCGGGGCCCGGTCCGGGATTCGCGGCCGGGTGGGTGCTCATGATCGCCTCCGCGCCTCGTAGGTCCTGCCGGTCGGCTCCGTACTGACCTTCCGCCACTTTATGCGCCGCCCCGACGCACCGGCGGCGGGCTGCGATCCCCGCTTCGGCGGGTGCGCACCGGCGGCGGGGACTGGCCAGGGACGCCGAGAGTAAGTTAAGTTAGCCTTACCTAACTTGGAAGGACGGTCGCCATGCGCCCCGCCGACGTCAGCACCCCGGCCCCGAGCGACGCCGAGCGCGTGCGCAGCCTGCTCCACGCCGCAACCTCGCTGACCGCCACCACCAGGGCCGGCCGCCACGACCTGATGGGCCCGCACCTCCTCGACGCCGGCGCCCCGGGCCGCACCATGCGCCTCAAGGCACCCTCGGGCTGCCGCCTCACCCACGAGGCGGAGCAGGCCGCCGCGGACAGCGCCGAGGGCCTGCCCGTCCTGCTCGAATGGACGGACGTCGCCCCGGTCGCCGTGCGCGCACGGGTCCGCGGCCAGGTCCGGATCGCCGGCCGGCTCGGCCGCCCCGAGGAGGCCGGCGACGGCACCGCCGTGATGCCCCTGGAACCCACCCGGATCATGCTCGGCACCGACGGCGCCCAGACCCCCGTCGACCCGCAGGACCTCGCCCGGGCACACCCCGACCCGATCGCCCCGTTCGAAGCCGTCCTGCTCACCCACATGGCCGACGACCACCACGACCAGGTCGCCGCCCTCACCCGCCTGCTCGACCCGCGCCTGCTCGTCGGCATCACCCGGGCCTGGCCGCTCACCCTCGACCAGTACGGCATCGTGCTGCGCCTGGAACGCCTGCGCGCCCACCACGACGTCCGCCTCCCCTTCGACGAACCCCTCCTGGACGTCGACCACATCGGCCACCGCATCCACGCCCTGCTCGCCTCCGCCCGCCTCCAGCCACGCCGGCCCCGACTGCGCACCGACCACCGCTGATCCCCGCACCGGCCGCAGGCCGGGTCGAACGGCACCAACCTGGCAGCGGACCGGTGGAGCCGACCGGCCGCCACGGATGTGGATCCCCCACCCGAACCGGGAGCGCGTCACGGCGCTCAGCGCACCACCGGGCCCGCTCCCCGCCGCCAGTCCGCCAGGCGCTTGCGGATGCCGGCGACCATCGGCAGCCCATCCGTCTCGGCCGGCGTGAACCACGCCACCTCGTGGGACTCCTCGGACACCCGGAGTTCGCCGCCGACCGGCCGGGCCAGCAGGCAGATGGAGAACTCCTGCCGGACCTCGCCGTCGTCGTACGCGAAGACGTGCCCCGGGTCGGTGTAGGTGCCGACGATCCCGGTGATCTCCACGGTGATGCCGGTCTCCTCCAGGGTCTCCCGGATGCCGCAGCCGGCCAGCGACTCCCCGAGCTCCATCTTCCCGCCGGGCAGGGCCCACATGCCGTTGTCCGTCCGGCGCTGGAGCAGGACCAGGCCGTCACCGTCGACGACGACCACGGAGGCGGCCGGCACCAGGCTGTTGGCCGCCGGGGCGTCCGGGTCGTTCTCGTAGTCACGCCTCGGCATGCTCCACCTCCGGGTTCCAGCTCCGGGTTCCAGACGCTGCGACCGCTCCCCCACCCCGGGAACGACAGAGGGCCAGTCCGGGAGGATCATGCCTCCGGACTGGCCCTTCGTGCTGACAACCCGAGGTCGTCCAGTGTGGGCGCGGACGGTTTCGAACCGCCGACATCTGCTTTGTAAGAGCAGCGCTCTACCACTGAGCTACGCGCCCCCCGTCGCGGCCCGCTGGGAAACGACGAAAGCCAAGAGTACCTGCTCCGGCGGGCCGTCCGGTGCACATGGCCGAGGAGTGGGACGGGGTCGGCACGGGGCCGGGGCGGGAGGGGTGCCGGTCCGAGGGGGTGATCGGGAAGAATGGGTGGAGGATCAGCTGCCGGGCGGGCCGAGAGGGCGCGCGGGTGGGTCGGACGGTGGAGCAGGGAGCGCGGTGTGAGGGTGGCCGGCGGCGGGAGCAGGCGGGGGCGGCTCGGGGGCGCGGCGGTCGAGGCGCTGGTGCTGCCGTTGGTGGTGGCCGGGGTGTTCGGGGCGGCGGGGGCGTCCGCGTTCGGGGCGGCCGGGGGTGGCCGGGGTGGCTGGTGGCGGCGTGGCGGGGACGCGGTGCGGGCCGATGCGCGGGCTGCCCGGGATGCGGCCCAGCAGGCGTTCTACGAGTTGGACTCGACGCAGCGGGACGTCCAGCTGGCGGTGGAGACGGTGCAGGCGGCGGAGGACAGTGCCGCGGGCCGCAAGGCCCTGGCCGACTTCCGGGAGATCTCGGGCCGGGTCGACCAGGTGAGCGTGAACTACCTGGCGGCGCTGGACGCGCAGGATCTGGACGCGGAGGAGCTGGAGTCGGGGGCGGCCTCGCAGGCCCGGCGCCGGCTGGAGGACGTGAAGGGGCAGCTCGGTTCCGCGAAGGCGGAGCTGGACGGGTTCCTGCAGCGGCTGGAGCCGCTGGTGCAGCACGCGGAGTCGCAGTTGATGCGGGTGACGCCGGCGGTGGAGAAGGCGAAGCGGTCGTTGCTGGCGGCGACCGCGGCGCTGGAGGCCGTCCGGGCCGCCGGGCTGAAGGCGGACGATCTGGCGGCGCGGCTGGCGGAGCTGGCGCCCGAGCTGACCCGGTTGAACGAGGGGGCGGGCAGGCACGGGGTGGCGCCGACCCTGCAGCGGGCCGAGGACGTGGCGCGCCGGGCGGAGGCGGTGGCGGCGGCGGCGGAGCAGCTGCCGGAGCGGGCCCGGGAGATCGACCGGCGGGTGTCGAGCCTGCGGACGCGGATCCAGGCACTGGAGACGAAGGCGGGCACCGTGGAGCCCGCGCTGAGCGAGCTGCGGCGACGGTTCACCACCTCGTGCTGGCAGGATCTGGGCCGGGTGTCGGAGCAGGTCGCGGAGGCGGTGCGGGCCGCGCAGCAGAAGCTGGCCGAGGCGGCGCGGGCGCGGGACGAGCAGCGGTGGGCGGATGCGACGGGGGCGATCGGGACGGTTCGGGCGCGGCTGGACACGGCGGACGGCTCGGTGGCCGCGGTGAACGAGCGGCTGCGGCAGCTGAACGAGGTGGAGCACGATCCGCACCGGGAGATCGAGCGGACGCGCTTCGCGGTGCGGGACGCGCAGCGGCTGGCGATGGCGGGGCGGCAGGCGCCGGACCCCCGGCACGCGGGGCCGCTGGATGCGGCGGTCGGGCGGCTGGACCGGGCGGTGGCGGAGTTGGAGGCGGCCGGGCGGCATCCGGACTACTGGCATTTCCTGACGGAGCTGGCGGCGGTGCGGGAGTCGGCGGCGCGGGTGGTGTCGCTGATCCGGGACGATCTGGGCGCCGGGCACCACTGAGGCCTGTGGCGGGGGCTGGGCGCTGCCCGGCTGGGTACTCTGCGGGTATGCCTCGTTATGACTTCCGCTGCCGCTCCTGCGGTGCCACGTTCGAACTCCGCCGCGCGATGGCCCAGGCCAACGACCCGGCCGTGTGCCCGCAGGGTCACCCCGACACCGTCAAGCTGCTGTCCACCGTCGCCGTGACGGGTGTGGGCGGCGGTGCGGCCGCGCCGCAGCCGGCCCCCGGGGGCGGGGGCGGCTGCTGCGGCGGCGGTTGCTGCGGCTGACCCGCTGCGCCGGGCGCCGGCCGCCCGGCGCCGACGGCTGCGGTCAGGTGCGGCCGACGGTCGGGTGCCGACGGCCGCGGTCAGGCGTCGAGGACGGCGAGCTCCGTCCGGCGCAGGCTCTCCGGCTCGGCGACGATGTCGATGCCGGTGATCAGGCCGTCGGTGATCGTGAAGCCGAGCACCAGGGCCAGCCTGCCGAGCGGCGCCATCACGAGTCCGACCGCGCCGTCGACCAGGGCCGGCTGGGTGGCCAGCGCCCGTTCCATGGCGGCCATCGCGCCGGTGGCCACGGTGTGCGCACCGCTGACGACGACGGGTGCGGGGGTCGGTACGACCTTCGCGTCGGCCCGGAGCACCACGTCGGGGTGGAGCAGGGCCAGCAGGGCGTCGAAGTCCCCGCCCCGGGTGGCGGCCAGGAAGGCGTCGACGACGCGCCGCTGGCGGGCGAGGTCGGTGGCGGGCACGGGGGCGGCGCCCCTGACCCGGCGGCGGGCGCGGCTGGCGAGCTGCCTGGTCGCGGCCGGGGACTTCTCGATCATCGGGGCGATCTCGTCGAAGGGCACGGCGAACAGGTCGTGCAGGACGAAGGCGAGGCGCTCGGCCGGTGCCAGCATGTCGAGCACCACCAGCAGGGCCAGGCCGACGGAGTCGGCCAGCAGCGCCTCCTCCTCGGGGTCGGCGGACGTCTGCCCGCCGGTCCGGTACCGGCCGGACTCGTGCCCGGGGGCCGCCGGGCCCGCGTCCTGTGCCTCGATCGGGTCCTCGCGCCGGTTCTCGCGTGCGCGCAGCAGGTTCAGGCAGACCCGCCCCACCACCGTGGTCAGCCAGCCGCCCAGGTTGACGATGTCGCCGGTGCCGGTCCGGTCGAGGCGCAGCCAGGTCTCCTGGACGGCGTCGTCGGCCTCGCTCGCCGAGCCGAGCATCCGGTAGGCCACCGCGCGCAGCCGGGGCCGGTGTTCCTCGAAGCGCGCTGTCAGCCGGTCGCGGTCGTCCACCGTGTCGCTCGCACTCCTTCGCCGCTGCCGGCCATCGGGGTGGATCCAAGAATTCGCCGGAACCGGAACCGGAGCCGGACAGCCGGTGCGGCCGCTGCGGCCGGTACGGCCCCGCCGGTCACTCCGACGGGGCCGCACCGCACCGCGGCGGTTGGGTACGGCTAGCGGGCGACGGCTCCCGGGCGGGTGCCGGCCCGGACGCGGCCGAGGAGCTGACGGACGATCTCCTCGCCGGCGGCCACGCCGATCTGGGTGAGGGCGGTGACGCCCGGCGCCGTCCAGCCGGAGTCGGCGAGTTCGCCGTGGCCGGGACGCCAGCCGGCGTCGGCGGCGAGCAGCAGTTCGGCGTCGAGCAGGGAGTCGCCGGCCGAGAGGACGGTCGCGCCGCCGACCCGGCGTTCGACCTCGGCGAGGGCCGCGCTCTTGCTGAGCGGGGCCGGGACGGCGTAGACCTTGCGGCCCTGGAGGGAGACCGTCCAGCCGCGTTCGGCGCACCAGGCGGTGAGTTCGTCGATCCAGCCGGCCGGCAGGTCGGCGCGCTCGACGACGAGGTAGGCGAAGAGGTCCTCGGCGACGCGGCGCTTGTGGGTCCACTCGGGGTCGGCGGAGAGGGCGAGGTGCTCGACGACCTCGCGCAGCGGTGCGGAGGCGGCGTCCAGCCGGGTGCGGACCTCGGCCTGCCAGTCCGCGTCGGGGAGGCCGTTGACGAGGATCTGGCCGCCGTTGCTGCAGATCGCGTACTGCGGGATCCAGCCCGGCGTCGGGCCGGGCAGGTTGACCCGCTCGTACTGGGTGCGGGTGCGGGTGGTGGCGGGGACGAAGACGGCGGCCTGGACGAGCTCCACGAGGAGTTCGGCGGCCTGTTCCGTCATGAAGGAGAGCGCCCGGCCGTCGTGCACCTCGACCGAGAGCAGCCGGGGCGCGAGCCGGTCGGGGACGTCCAGGGCGAGTGCGCGGTTGGAGTAGATCAGTGTGCGGTCGAGGTCGCTCGCGACCAGGAACGTGCGCTCACCGCTGGTGGCTTCGGTACTCATCAGGCTTCAGGACTCCTTGGCCAGGACGGCGGTACCGGCTTCGCTGACGGCACCTCGGTTGTACCGGGGGTGGATCAGGCCGACGCAGGTGTACGGCAGGTCGTCGACCTCCTCGACGGGCACGCCGCGCTGGGCGGCGAGCAGGCGTACGTGGTCGAGGTCGGCGCCGCTGCCGCGCCGGGCGAGGACGCGCCAGGGGACCCGGCGGAGCATCACCCGGGTGGTCTCGCCGACGCCGGGCTTGACCAGGTTGACGTTGTCGATGCCGTACTCGGCGCTGATCCGCTCGACGGCGGCCCAGCCCTCCCAGCTCGGGGTGCGGTCCTCGGTGGCCAGCTGCGCGGCGGCGGCGAGGGCCTCCTCGCGGACGGCCTCGAAGTGGTCGGCGACCGTCTCCAGGAAGGAGTTGGAGACGTCGGCGGAGGCCAGCTCGGCGTAGTGCTTGGCGCCGTGGAAGTCGTCCGGGCCGATCAGGTCGGCGCGCAGGACGGTGCGTGAGACCAGGCCGGAGACGGTGGAGTTGAGGCAGGCGGACGGGATCAGGAAGTCGTCCCGGGTGCCGTAGGTGCGCACGCAGCCGCCGGGGTCGGCGAGGACGGCGAGGTCGGGGTTGAAGTCGGTGCCGGCCAGCGCCTCGGCCAGCTCGCGGGTGATCGCGCCCTTGCCCGTCCAGCCGTCCACGAAGACCACGTCGGCGGCGTTGTGGTGGGCGGCGAGGTAGCGCAGGGCGACCGGGTCGATGCCCCGGCCGCGGACGATCGACACGGCGTAGTGCGGCGTGTCCAGCTCGTGGGCGAAGGCGAGCCAGCGGCGGATCAGGATGCCGACCGGCGTGCCGGCCCGGGCGAGCGAGGCGAGCACCAGGCCGGAGCCGCGCTCGCGCAGCAGGGTCTCGGCGACGGTGCCGACGGCCAGCGCGATCCGGCGGGCGGAGGTGCGCAGGGCCTGGTGGAACAGCTCCTGGTACTCGGGGCTGGGCTGGTACTCCACCGGCAGCGACTCCGCGTAGTGGGCGCCGCCGCTCTGCACGGCCTCCTCGCGCTCCTCGGTCGGGGCCTCCAGCGGGACGTCGGAGAGGTCGGTGAGCAGCCAGGTGACGTCGGCGGCGGCGTAGGAGGAGAAGTCCGGTCCGTACAGCGGGCGCGGGGTGGTCGCGGTGCTGGTGGGCATCGTGGTCATGCTCGCCTTCGGTGTGGTGCGCGGCTGGTTGTCGAACGAGGGCACGGGGCGGTCCGTTCCCCGGCTCATGCGGGGTCACCGGCGGCCTGGGCGGCGTCCCGGCCGGGCCGGTGCGAGGGCAGGACGGCGAGGACGACCTGGTCGGTGACCTGGCGGAGCTGCCCGAGCAGGGACCGCTCGCCCTCGTGCAGGGCGGGGGTGTCGCCGAGGTCGTCCACGACCAGCACGATCGCCTCGAAGCGCCGGGCCGGGTCGGAGCCGGGGGCGACGTTGTAGGCGTAGCGCTCGCGCGAGCCCCCGTCGGCCGGGTCGTCGTGGGCGGGGAAGGCGAGCCGGGTGCGGATCGCGTAGCCGGGGTCGTCCACGGCGAGGACCGGGGAGCGGGTGGTGGTGGAGAAGCGGACGCTCTCCTCGCCGAGCAGCAGCCCGATGTGCTCCGCCAGGCGCAGCGGGGCGTACATCAGCTCCTCGCTGCCGAGGACGAGCACCCGGGGCCCGGCGGCGAGCCCGATGTCGGCCGGGAGGGACGGCCCGGTGGCCAGGGCGGCGATCAGCTGCATGGCGAGTGCGGGGAGCGCCTCGTCGAGCCGGGTGCGGTGCTCGGCGGTGAAGCCGTGCCGGCCGCCGTCCGGCAGGCCGGCGGGCCAGGCCAGGTCGACCCGGCCGAGCGGGGCGGGCGGCCCGGCGGGCAGCGGGGCCGGGGGCGCGGCCTCGTCGATCAGCCGCTGGGCGCGCGGCAGCACGTCGGCGGGCAGGTCGACGCCGCCGACGGCGGTGGCGACCAGATCGAGGCGGGCACCGAGTTCGGCGGCGGCGTCGGCGAGGCGGTCGCGGTCCGCCTCGCCCCGCAGGTCGACCAGCGAGACGACCACGTAGTGGGCGCGCGGGTGGCCGGCGTGCAGGGCGCGGATGGTGTTGAGGACGGTGTTGCCGGTGGAGAACTCGTCGTCGACCAGGACGAGCGGGCCGTCACCGGTCAACAGCGCCGGGTCGGCGGGGAGCAGCAGGTGCGAGGTGGCGTGCGAGTGCTCCTCCTCGAAGCCGCCGACCGCCGCGACACCCTCGACCGGGCGCCGGGTGGAGTGCAGGTACGGCGCGCCGAGGCCGTCGGCGACGCTGTGGCCGAGCCCGGTGGCGGTCTCGGCGTAGCCGAGCACCACGGCCCGCGCGGTGGCCTCCTCGCCGAGCAGTACGCGCACCCGGTGGCCGAGCTCCAGCCCGACGCCGTGGACGACGCCGGGGTGCTGCGGGACGTGCTTGCCGAGCACGTTGGAGACCAGCAGGTGGGCGCGCTTCTTGTTCTCGCGCAGGGCGAGGCCGACCAGCTCGGGCAGCCGGTCCGATCCGGTCAGGCCGATGCCCAGCCGGTCGGTGACCCAGCGGCCCGTCCACGGCGCCCGTGCGTCGGGGGCGGTGGCGGACCCGGTCGTGGCTTCCTGTGCTGTCACTGCTCGTGCTCCTGCTTTCCTGGTGTGCGGTGGTGCTGCGGTGGTGCGGGGCGGATGTGCGTGCGGTCACCCGCGCGCGGCTCGTCGAGCACCCGTTCGAGGCCGAAGGCCCAGCGTACGGGGCCGCGCCCGGGGGCCGGGCCGCTCAGAGACAGGCGGCGAGCAGCTCGGCGAAGCTGACGTCCTCCCGGGCGACCCCGAACACCTCGGCGCGCAGCAGGACCCGCTCGGCCCAGGCGCGGTGCGGCTTGGCCTCGTTCATCTTGTTCGTGTAGGCCGAGCGCAGCACCCCGCCGCCGCCGCGCTCCTGGTCGAGGATGTCGCGGGCGTCGGAGAACTCCTCGTGCGTGACGACGGAGAGCGCGTGGACGGCCGGCACGTGGCTGGGGTGGATGCAGGTCTTGCCGAGCAGGCCGTTGGCGCGGTCGAGCTCGATCTCGCGGATCAGCCCGTCCAGGTCGTGCTCGATGATCCGCTGGCGGACGGCCTCGCCCGGCGGATCGGTGGCGGCGAACGGGGTGCGGCGCAGCTGCGGCTTGAACATCCGCTCCTGGACGGGGAAGTACTCCCAGACCGGGCCGGTGACGGTGTACCCGCTGCCGTCGGCGCGGCCGAGGACGTTGACGACGTCCCCGATGACGGCCGCGACCAGGGCGACGTCGTACGCGGTCAGGTCGGGCGAGCGGCGCAGGCCGTAGGCGGAGCAGAGGTCGGTGACGCCCAGGCGCACGGCGAGGATCCGCTCGCGGTGCTTGCCGAGCAGCCGGGAGATGCCGAACAGCTGGTCGCGGCGGGACTCCAGGTGGGCGAGTTCGGGGGATTCGAGCACCGGCATGGCGAACAGGCGGTGGCCGCTCGTCTCCTCGGCGGCGGCCAGGGCCTCCAGGAACTCGCTGCCGCTCTCCTCGGTGAACTTCGGCAGCACGAACCCGGAGAGCAGGCGGACGGCGGGGCCGAGCCGGCGGGTCAGGTCGGTGATCTGTCCGGCGGCGCGGACCCGGATGAAGAGAAGGGGGAGATCCTGTGCGCCATCGGTGTGCAGTTCGCTGAGCTTCGCCACCAGGTTGGCCTCGGCCGCGGGCACCTCGTGGTCCGATATCGCGTCCTCCAGGCAGAGCACCATGGAGACGACCCCGCGTGCCGCCTGCTTGCGCACGTCCGCGCCCAGGGTCTCCCGGGTGGCGGGGCAGTACAGCGTGGCGCCGAGCGCGGTGGACAGCACGCCCGCCTCGCTGTCCCGGTCGAAACCCCCGGGCTGTTCGAGGAAGAGCCGGTCGCGTACGTCGTCGGCGAGGTGGCCGAAATGGCGCAAGGTGCTCTCCTCAGGGGGTCCGGCCCGCGTCGGGCGGGGGTTCGGGGGTCGGGCGGGGGTCGGGCAGGGTCCGGCGGCGGCCCGCGGGCGGGCCGTGGTCGACGAGTCGGTACGGGTCGGTTAACAGGTCGCCCCGGCGCCGTGGTTCCCGGATCCGGGCGGCACCTTGCGGGCGGGTGTACGAGCGGGCGCCCGCGTACCGCGCGCGGGGCGCGTACGAGGGGCCGGCGGCCTGGCTGGACTGCGCATACCCCCCGAAGCCCCGGGCAGCCATCGTACGGACCGTTTCGGCCGAATCCTTTGCCGAAACATCGAATTCTCGGAAGGTTACCGTCCACTTCACAAAGCGCAAGCAGTCGGCAAAGCCCCGCACACTTCGGTCACCTTCGGCCACGTTGTCCGATGTTGTCCGATCGGGTGGCGAACAGGCAGGATGGTCCGCTATGACGCACGTGATGGCAAAGGGCGCCAACATCGCACTGCCGGTGGCCGCGGTCCGCGCCGTGCTGCGCTGGCACGCCGCACCCGGCTCCCCCGACGTGGACGCCTCCGCCCTGCTGGTGGGCGCCGACGGCCGGGTCCGCTCGGACGCGGACTTCGTGTTCTACAACCAGCCCCGGCACCCGTCCGGAGTGGTGCGCCACCTGCCCAAGCACCGCACCGGCCCGGACGGCGAGATCGCCGACACGATCGAGATCGAGCTGGGCAAGCTGCCCGCCGACGTCGACCGGGTGGTGCTGGCCGGGTCCTCCGAGGGCGGCTCCTTCCGCGCCGTGCCCCGTCTGCGGGTCCTGCTGTACGACGCCGCCGCGGGCGACGGCGCACCGGCGCTGGCCGAGTTCGCCGTGACGGACGCCGAGGAGGTCACCGCCCTGCTGGCGGCCGAGCTCTACCGGCGCGACGGCGGCTGGAAGTTCCGCGCGGTCGGCCAGGGCTACGCCACCGGCCTGGTGGGGCTGGCCACCGACTTCGGCATCACCGTCGAGGACGACGCCGCCCCCGAGGCCGCCGCCGGGCCGGCCGAACCCACGGCCCCGCCGGCCCCGCACCGGGCACCGGACCCGCGCTCCGAGCCCGGGACGTACACCCTGGCCCCCGCCGTGCCGCTCTCCACCCCGCCACCGCCCGTGGCGCCGCCCAGCACCCCGCCCGCACCGCAGCCCGCCTACGGGTACCCCCAGCCTCCGGCGCAGCCCGCGTACGGCTACCCGCAGCAGCCGTACCCCCAGCAGCCCCAGCCGCAGCCGCAGCCGGGCTACGGATACGGGTACCCGCCGCCCCCGCCGGCCGCCCCGCCGGTGCAGCCCGCACCGCAGGAGGCCTTCGCGCTGCCGCCGCAGGGCCCGCAGTTCCAGCCCCGCTGACCGGCGGGCCGGGCGGCCGGGTGTCCTACTCGGCCGTCCCCGAGGGCGTCTTGTAGCCGCGCTGCCACTGCATCCCGAACCCGTACAGCCGGTCGATGTCCGACTGGAACCCGTTCACGTAGCGGACTTCCCGGCGCACCGTCAGCTGTCCGTCGCCGGTGTTCTCGATCAGCACCACCGCGCAGGAGCGCGCGGCGGGCGCCCGCTCCTCCAGCTTGATCTCGATCCGCGGGCCGGTCTGCGGCACGATCGTCACGACCGCGTGCGTCTGCTCGAAGGCCGGGGTGCCGTCGTAGATGTACACGAAGATGAGCAGCCGCTTGAACTGGTCCTTCTTCTCCAGGTTGATGTACATCGTCTCGCCGGAGGGTGCTCCGTACACGTCGTCACCGCTGAGCTTGACGAACGGCGCCTTCTGCAGGTCCCCGAACAGCTTGCCGAGCGGCTGCACCACCCCCCGGTTGCCGTCGGCCAGTTCGTACATGCAGGCGAGGTCGAGGTCGACGTTGACGTCGGGCCGCTGGTACGAGTCGGGCTCCATCGGGCTGAGGATGCGCGGGCTGAACCAGCGCCGCAGCGTCTCCCCGGCCGAGGGCCCCGGGGCGGCCACCCGGGTCGTCCAGTGCAGGTTGACATACAGGTAGCCGGTGGTCGCGGCCGCACCCGTGAGCGCGTGCTGCGGGCGCGACTTGGTGAGCGTGACCTTGTGCTCCCCGCCGGGGTCGGCCGCATTGCGCTCCCCCTTCAGGTACTCCCAAACCGAGGCCATCCAGTCCTCCCCCAGGTACGCCAGGTTGATCTGACGATCCATGATCCGGCATCCGTCAACCCGCCGGCCGCCGCCGGCCCGGCCGGGCGGCACCCCGTACCGACTCCTCTACCCAAGACCGCGCCGGGGGCACCCGTCAACGGCGCACTCCGGCCGAATGGCGGGCTCCAGCGGGCTCCCGTACGATGACGCCCCCTCGGACGCGATATCGTCTAGCCGCACAGGTGTCCCGTCCGCAACAAACGGGTAAGCAGGTGCGCCCTCAGTGGCAGCGACGCACCGTCAAGCCCACTGCACTCTGCGGGACCTGATCTCCTGTGCCGCACACAGACCATTCCTGCGGAAAGCCGAGGCCCGACCCGCAATGAACCTCTCCTCCATACAGCTGGTGTGGGCCGTCGTCGGCGGCGCCGCACTGCTGATCACCGCCGTCCTGCTGGCGGCTCTCCGCTTCAAGACACCCAAGACAGCCGAGGAGTCCGGCGACTCCTGGGAGCGCACCGAGGAGCGCCGCCGGCGCAAGGAGATGATCTACGGGATCGCCTCCTACATCCTGCTGTTCTGCTGCGCCGGTGTCGCGGCCGCGCTGTCCTTCCACGGCCTGGTCGGTTTCGGTACCGAGAACCTCGGGCTGACCGGCGGCTGGGAGTACCTCGTCCCGTTCGGCCTGGACGGCGCCGCGATGTTCTGCTCGGTGCTCGCCGTCCGCGAGGCCAGCCACGGTGACGCGGCGCTCGGCTCCCGCCTGCTGGTCTGGGTCTTCGCCGTCGCGTCGGCCTGGTTCAACTGGGTGCACGCCCCGCGCGGCGGTGCCCACGACGGCGCCCCGCAGTTCTTCTCGGGCATGTCGATCTCGGCCGCGATCCTCTTCGACCGGGCCCTCAAGCAGACCCGCAAGGCCGCCCTGCGCGAGCAGGGCCTGGTGCCCCGCCCGCTGCCGCAGATCCGGATCGTGCGCTGGATCCGCGCCCCGCGCGAGACGTACGCGGCCTGGTCGCTGATGCTCCTGGAGAACGTCCGCAGCCTGGACGAGGCCGTCGAGGAGGTCCGCGAGGAGCGCCAGTCCAAGATGGACGCCAAGGTGCGCGCCCGCAGCGCCGACCGCCGCGAGCGGGCCGAGCTGAAGGCGATCTCCCGCCAGGGCGGCATGCTCGGCCGCGGCCGCAGCGGCCGCCAGGTGCCCGCGCTCACGGCTGCCGGAGACGGCCAGAGCGCTACGGAGCCTGCGCTATCCGCTGACACCGAAGCCACCGCAAGCCCCGCCACGATGGCGGCCCTGGAGGCCGGGCGCCGCCCGCGCGCTGCCGTCGAGTCCTCGTACTCGTCCGGTTCGCCGTACTCCTCGGGCTCGCCCTACTCGTCGTCCTCGTACTCCTCCTCCTCGGTCGACCTGACCGCGGACGACGACACCCTGTCGATGCCGAAGCTCGACTCGCTGGAGCGCAAGCTGCGCGCCATCGAGCAGCAGCTCGGCTGACCGGGCAGCACCCGCGGTACGCGAAACGGCCGTCCCCCGCACTGTGCGGGGGC
>NZ_JBHUWW010000019.1:0-2747 GCF_042669755.1 Kitasatospora sp. NPDC057223
GCCGTAGACACGGCGGTCACCGCGAAAGAGCCGGTGTTGCGACCTGGGCTACTCGCGGGCGCTGGGGACCTTCAGCGGGTCGCGCGGGGCATCGGCCTTCGCGGTCTCCATCTGCTCGCCGAGTTCGGTGAGGCGGTTGCGTCCCATGGCCTTGCGGACCTCGGGGAACCAGTCCTTCTCCTCCTCCTCGACGTGGTGTCGCACGTTCTCCATCAGCACGGTCATCTTGGCGTCGAACCGCTCGTCGGCCGGGTCGAGCCCGGCGAGTTCGGACAGCATCCAGAGCACCACGTGGTGCTCCTCGACGCTCTCCAGCACGTGGTCCTTGGTGTCCGGGGCGGCCTCGCGCGCGGCCGGGTAGAAGATCTTCTCCTCGATCCAGGTGTGGACGGTGAGTTCCTCGATCACCTTGTCGGCGATGTCCCGCTTGTGCTTGTGGGCGTTGTCGCCGGCCTTCTCGAACTCCTTGAACAGCTTCTCGACCGTCTTGTGGTCGTCCTTCAGCAGCACGATCGCGTCCATCGGGGGAACTCCTTCACAGCAGGTGGGACAGGGGAACCGAGGTGTGTGGGGGAACGGACGCCGAACGCGGCTGCGCCGGGATTCGGGTCAGGAGGCGGGCGCCGGCCAGGGCCGGCCGGTCAGGGCCGAGGCGACGTGGTGGAGGTTGGCGGCCATGGTGCGGCCGGTGGTGTGCGCCCACTCGTGGCCGCGTTCTTCGTCCAGGTAGTCCGGACCCGGGCCGGGCCCCAGGTGCCAGTACGTCCACGCCTGCGCCGGGATCGTGTAGCCGATGTCGACCAGGCCGCCGCTGATCTCGCTGATCACGTGGTGGGCGCCGTCCTCGTTGCCCGTCACCACCACGCCGGCGACCTTTCCGTACGCGGCGGGCCGGCCCTGGTCGTCCGTCTCAGAGATCATCGCGTCCATCCGCTCCAGCACCCGCTGCGCCACCGACGACGGCCGGCCCACCCACGTCGGCGAGGCGACGATCAGGATGTCGGCGGCCAGCAGCTTCGCGTGGACGCCCGGCCAGTCGTCGCCCTCGCCCTGGTCGCTCTTCACACCGGGCAGCAGATTCAGGTCGACCGCCCGTACGGTCGCCACCTCCACTCCCCGACTGGTGAGTTCGGCTCCCACGACGGAGGCGAGGGCCTCGGTGTTGGACGGCTCGGGGGACGGCTTCAGGGTGCAGTTGACGATGAGTGCTCGCATGCACACACGCATACCCGCACTCCGCGTCGCAACCGTCCCCGGCGCCCCGGACTCACCCCGACCGCTCAACGGCACCACCCACGCGCTCACACCGGGCGGCGCCCCGGGACGAGGACTACCGTGAGTAAGGTCCTCCCGTTCAGCCCCAGAAGGGTGGAGGCGTCATGATCCTCATCATCGGTCTCGTCATCCTCCTCGCCGCCGTCGTCATCGGCGTGGCCGGCGTCCTCACCAACACGGGCGCCTCCCACCCGGCCGGCGACTTCTCCGTCTTCGGCTACCACGTGACCGGCTCCACCGGCACGCTCTTCCTCTACGGCATCGCGATCGGCGCCATCGCCGTCGTCGGCCTGGGCCTGCTGCTCGCCGGCGCCCGCCGCGCCTCACGGCTGCGCCAGGACGCACGCGGCGGCCTCAAGGAGTCCCGCCGCGAGGCGGCCGCCGCCCGCGAGGAACGCGACGCGCTCGCCGAGCGGCGCGACGAAGCCCAGGCCCAGGCCGCGGACGCCCGCGTCGACGCCGCGACCGCACGCGCGGAGGCCGCCGAAGCCCGAGCCCGCGCTGCCACCGCCGACCCCGCCGCCGCTGAACCCGCCGCCGGCGCCCCGCAGGGCGCCACGGCCTCCCGGTCCCAGCCGCCCGCAGACGCACCGGACGACGTGCCACCCGACGCCGAGTTCGGCAGCCACCGCCACGGAATCCACCGCTGGCACCGCATCCCGGCCCGCCACGGACCCGACGACCCCCGCCGCGGGATCTGACAGGCCGACCGCACGGCACCCGCGGCGGCCGGTGCGCACCCGTCGTCAGCAGGCGAGGGGAGCACCGGGGGCACTTGCGCGTGCGGCCGTCCCGGCCTCCTGTACGAACCGGAGTGCAGTACGCGTGACCTGCCGTGCGGTCACCGCGGAGAAACGCGATCATCATGACCGACAACCCCGGACGCTGGCTCATCACCTTCCCCGGCCCGCAAGGCTGCCATGCCCAGCAGGAGACTGCCATCGTGCGCTGGCAGGGCGCCCTGGGCCCGCGCGGTCACCCGCTGTACGTCGGCGACAACGGCGTGCAGGTCGAGATCACGGAAGACGGCATCGCCTACCTCGTGGCCCTCGGCGGCCGCCCCGCCCCCGGCACCCCGGTGTACGCACAACCGCTTCCCTGAACACCCCGACGCAGGTCCGTCGAACCCCCGCCGGATCGCCAGCAGCTGCTCCTCGCGCAGCGCCGGGTCCGGAGCAGACGGGTGAAAGCCGTCCCGGGCCCGGGACGCCGCCCGCGTCGTCAGGCAGGGGTCCGTACCGTGGCGAGTGAGGCGTAGGCACTGCCTCACCACGGTCCGGCCGGGACCCGTCCTCCGGCCGGACCGGATCCGTCCTGTCCCGCGACAGGGGCCGGTAGCCGGAGCACGGCTGTGCCGCCTCGGCTCCGAGACGGGCGGGCTAGCCGCGCATCCGGGGGCATCGAGCGCGGCCTCGATACCCGGCGCAGCGCAGCGGGCCGCCACCGTGTCGGTGGCGGCCCGCCGGCGTGCG